>DASWSO010000192.1:0-1736 GCA_036402635.1 Xanthobacteraceae bacterium | reverse complement strand
CTACATCCGCGAGCAGGGACCGGCGGCGCGCGTGCGTCCCGACATGAAGGTGGTGCTGTTCGACGACTGGGAGCAGCCGGAAGAGCGCCTCAACGGCACCGCCGCGATCCTGCGCCGCCTGGTCTCCATCGCGGAGCGCGCCAAGGCCGCGTAAGTTTTTTTTCGCTAAGCCGCGGCTTCGCGCTTCTCACGCTCGGCGACGCCGCGGTCGATCGCCGCGGCCAGATCGGCGGCCGGCTGCGCGCCCGAGACCGCCAGCAGCCCGCCGAAGATGAAGCACGGCACGCCGCTGATGCCGGCCTCGGTCGCCTGCTGCGCGGCCTGCGTGACTTCCGCCACGTCGGCATCGCTCGCCAGCAGGCGGCGCACCAGCTCGCCATCCATGCCGCAGTCGACGCCGGCCTGCACCAGCACCTCCGGGTCGGAGAGGTCGCCGCCTTCGAGGAAGTAGAGCTGCATCAGCCGCTCCTTCACGCGCGACGGATCGGCCTCGGTGCGGGCCCAGCGGATCAGCCGCTGCGAGTCGAGCGTATTGGGCTGCCGCGTCATCTTCTCGAACGCGAACGGGATGCCTTCTTCCTTGCCGGCCTCAACGATGCGCTCGGAGATCTGCTTGTAGCGCTCGACCGAGCCGAACTTGGTGCGCAGGTATTCGTCGCGGCTGATGCCCTCGCGCGGTATCCACGGATTGAGGAAGTACGGGTTCCAGCGCACCTGCGTCGGCAGCTCCGGCCGCAGCGCCAGCGCCTTTTCAAGCCGGCGCTTGCCGATGAAGCACCACGGGCAGACCACGTCGGAGACGACGTCGATGGTGAGCGGTTCGGTGGTTGCGGACATCCGGAATCCTCCTCGGAATTGCGGTCAGAATAGCAGACCGGCGCCGCACCTGTCAGGCCGCCGGGGGGCGGCCGCGGAACGCCGCCCCGATCAGCGGATTGGCGCCCAGGTCGGCGAGCGCGCGGCGGATCGCGGCGGTGTCCGCCGCGGTCGCGGCAAGCCGGACGCCCGCCAGCAGGTCGGGGAGCGCCGCCAGCACCGCGTCGCCATCGGCCCGGCCGACCAAGTCTTCCAATTCACGCATCGCGAACCGATAGCCTCCGACGTGCACGAGACCTGGCGGTGTGCCGGTGATGATGATCGTGCCGGTGAGCGCATCGATACGGCACGGATATCCGGTATCGCTGCTGCGCGGCAGCGACGACTGGTCGATCCGGTTGTGCCGCGGCAGCATCGGTCCGCCCAGCTCGAGCGTGCCGCGGGCGTTACGTGCCAGCTCCAGCACCATGGTCTCGGTCGTGCCGTCGGAGGCGAGGAGGGGACCCGCATAGATGACGGCCGGACGGCCGTCGGCGGCGCGCCGCAGCGGCACGATCGCGTCCTCGCCGAACACCAGCACGTCGATCAGCGGCGCGGCGCCGGTCCAGATGGCGCTGGCGGCCTGCCGTTCGGGAGACCGCCATACCGCCAGCACTGCCGGCCGCTCGCCGTCGATGAGGCCGGCGTCCGCCAGCAACGGGACGCAAGGTCCGGGCAGGACGGCGAAGTCGCATCCGCCTTGCTCGATCTGCGCGGCGCATGTCGCGGCGTCGAAAGGCTGGTGCAGCAGCAGCGTCCCGCCGGTCAGAAGCCACGGCACCACCGTGGTGGCCAACACGGCGAAGGAGGACGGCAGCATCGTGCCGAGCAGAATGGTGCGCGGGCGCATGCGAGCCGCCAACACCGTGGCCATGCCGCCG
>DASWSO010000191.1:0-2736 GCA_036402635.1 Xanthobacteraceae bacterium | reverse complement strand
GCCAACGGCGCGCAGGTGCTGTTCGACCAGTTCATCTCCTCGGGCGAACGCAAATGGCTGCGCATGTCCGGCTTGGTCTGCATGCTGCCGCATGGCTATGAAGGGCAGGGACCGGAGCATTCTTCCGCGCGGCTCGATACCGAACTCGAGGCCGGCTCGGGCTACAAGCCCAACAAGGCGGACTGGCTCGATGGCAAGTGGGCCGGGTTCAAGTCGGCGGATCAGGAAGAAGATCCGCGGCGCGGGATCACCGCCGTCGATGTCGCGGTGCTCAGGGATATCGGCCGCAAGATCACCAAAGTGCCCGATGGCTTCAGGGTACACCGCACAGTGCAGCGGTTTCTGGAAAATCGGGCCAAGGCGATCGAGAACGGCGTCGGGATCGATTGGGCGACCGGCGAGGCGCTGGCGTTCTGCACGTTGATGCAGGAAGGCCATCACGTCCGGCTGTCGGGACAGGACAGCGAGCGCGGCACCTTCTCGCAACGGCATTCGGTGCTGATCGATCAGGAAGACGAGAGCCGCTACACGCCGTTCAATCATCTCGGCGGCGATCAGGGCCATTACGAGGTCATCAACTCGCTGCTCTCGGAAGAAGCCGTGCTCGGCTTCGAGTACGGCTATTCGCTGGCGGAGCCGAAGGCCTTGACGGTCTGGGAAGCCCAGTTCGGCGATTTCGCCAACGGCGCGCAGGTGCTGTTCGACCAGTTCATCTCCTCGGGCGAACGCAAATGGCTGCGCATGTCCGGCTTGGTCTGCATGCTGCCGCATGGCTATGAAGGGCAGGGACCGGAGCATTCTTCCGCGCGGCTCGAGCGCTTCCTGCAGATGTGCGCCGAAGATAACATGCAGGTGGTGTATGCAACCACGCCCGCCAATTTCTTCCATGTGCTGCGGCGTCAATTGCATCGCGAGATTCGCAAGCCCCTTATCCTGATGACGCCGAAATCGCTGCTGCGGCACAAGCGCGCTGTCTCGAGGCTGGATGAATTGGGCGCGGGCACCACGTTCCACCGCATTCTCTATGATGACGCGGTGATGCTGCCCGACGAGAAGATCAAGCTGGTGGCGGACGACAAGATTCGCCGCGTGGTGCTGTGCTCGGGCAAGGTCTATTACGACCTCTACGAGGAGCGCGAAAAACGCGGCGTCGACGACGTCTACATCATGCGCGTCGAGCAGCTGTATCCGGTGCCGTTGAAGGCGCTGGTGCAGGAACTCGGACGCTTCAAGAATGCCGAAGTGGTTTGGTGCCAGGAAGAGCCGCGCAACATGGGCGCGTGGCATTTCATCGAGCCTTACCTCGAATGGGTGCTGAACCAGATCCACGCGCCGAACAGGCGTCCGCGTTACGCCGGACGCGCCGCCGCTGCCGCGACCGCCACCGGTTTGATGTCGAAGCACCTGGCGCAGCTCAAGGCTCTGCTCGACGAGGCGCTGAACTAGCATTGTCATGCCCGCGCTTGTCGCGGGCATCCACGTCTTGCTTTTTGAAGACCGATTAAGGCGTGGATGGCCGGGACGAGCCCGGCCATGACGCAAGGGGAAACAACAATGACTGAAATTCGCGTTCCGACGCTCGGCGAATCCGTGACCGAGGCCACTATCGGCCGCTGGTTCAAGAAGGCTGGCGATGCCGTCGCGGTGGATGAACCGCTGGTCGAGCTCGAGACCGATAAGGTCACCATCGAAGTCCCGGCGCCCTCCGCGGGCACGCTCGGCGACATCGTCGCCAAGGATGGCGAAACCGTCGCGGTCGGCGCGTTACTCGGGCAAATTAATGATGGCGCGGCAGGAGCCGCCTCCAAGCCGGCTGCTGCGCCCGCCAAGGCGGCCCCCGCAGCTCCCCCGCCCCCCGCGGCTGCGCCCGCCGCTGCCGCCGCCGCCCCGATTCGGAAGGCTCCGCCCGCTGACGCGCCACTGGCGCCGTCGGTGCGCAAGATCTCAGCTGAGAGCGGCATCGATGCCGCTACCGTCCCGGGCTCGGGCAAGGATGGCCGCGTCACCAAAGGCGACATGCTCGCCGCGATCGAAAAGGCGGCGTCGGCACCGACGCCGATCCACCAGCCCGCGGCCGCGGTGCAGGTTCGCGCGCCGTCGCCCGCCGACGATGCGGCACGCGAAGAGCGCGTGAAGATGACGCGGCTGCGCCAGACCATCGCCCGCCGCCTGAAGGACGTGCAAAACACCGCCGCGATGCTCACGACCTTCAACGAGGTCGACATGAGCCACATCATGGCGATGCGGGCCGAGTACAAGGACGTGTTCGAGAAGAAGCACGGCAGCAAATTGGGCTTTATGGGCTTTTTCACCAAGGCCTGCGTGCAGGCGCTGAAGGACATTCCCGCGGCCAATGCCGAGATCGACGGCACCGACCTGATCTACAAGAATTATTATCACATCGGCGTCGCCGTCGGCACCGACAAGGGCCTGGTGGTGCCGGTGGTGCGCGACTGCGACCACAAGTCGATCGCCGAGATCGAAAAGAGCATCGCCGACTACGGCCGCCGCGCCCGTGACGGCCAGCTCAAGATCGACGAGATGCAGGGCGGCACTTTTACGATCACCAATGGCGGCATCTACGGTTCACTGATGTCGACGCCGATCCTGAACGCGCCGCAGTCGGCGATCCTCGGCATGCACAAGATTCAGGAGCGCCCGGTGGCGATCGCCGGCAAGGTCGAGATCCGCCCGATGATGTATTTGGCGCTGTCCTACGATCATCGCGTCATCGAC
>DASWSO010000190.1:0-7407 GCA_036402635.1 Xanthobacteraceae bacterium | reverse complement strand
TCATGGTCGCTGGCGTGCACCATGTGATACATGACGGTGCCGCCAGTTTCACGGCTGAATATTTGCCAAGCGTGAGCGTGTTTGTATCCAAGCTCGTTCTTAAATCGATCGCAAAAAAGATTTGCTCGTTCCAGAGACGGCATTCCCTTCAGCCGCCGCCAATCCGCTTGTCCCCACCAGCGCTCGATTCGATGATGGTTGCGGGTCGTTGCCCGAATAGCGCGATCGAGCCAGCCGGTTGCCAAAAAATAGAATATCTCGATCTTGCGACCATCTTTCTTGTGGCGCGCGATCCTCTCGACCGTCTTCCACTCGCACTCGAATGTGCGCTGATTTAGAAGGCAGAAGGCGGCAGTATTCTCGTCAATCCTGCTCTCCGACAGAATGGTATCGATCCTTTGGTTGAAATCACCTTCCAAAACGTGGAGTCGGCGACCCTTTACCACCGGCTGTTCTGTCACCATCGCGTTTAGACGTTTGACGCCTTTCTTCTTTATGTCACACAACCAAAACTCTCGAAGCCAGCGAGGAGTGGATTCGAGCACGAGCTTCGCGGCCCAGCTTTCTGGCTTGTCATTTTGTTGAGGGGCTGCGAACCCATCGATATAGACGCCGTGATGTGTCACTAAGACGAAGTAATAAAGATAACGCTCGATCAGCTTGGCCTTGTTCTCGGTCCATATCGGGTTTTGAGGGCGCAAGAACTTGACCGGCTTTTCGCCCGGCGGCGGCAGATCGAACAGAACGTCTTGCCCCTTCATAGTCGAGAATGAACGCGACCCGGTTGGTCGCGTCAAGCCGCAACCGTGAGATGTCCCCGCGCATCAGGAAATTCGCGCCACAGCCGTCCGTCCAGTAGCCCCCCGCCTTTTCCATTCGAGGGAGGGTCCAGCAGGGCAGCTTCAGAATTTGTCAGTCCTTGTTCGACCACTCCCGGATTATTGGCGTACGTCCCCCATTGCTTGAGAAACGGTCTTACGCCCAGCCGGCGACATTCGGAGATGGCCGTCCTCACCCACTCGGGTCGTGTTGGACGAACTTTGTCAGCGCTTACACCGCTCTCGCCACCGATAATGAGCCAATCTGGAAGGCGGTCCTCAATGGCCAAAGTCTGCAAAGGCCCCATCGCGGGTTCGTAGCTTACGAAGTGAACCACCGCCGGGACTTTGAGGAGATGGCCGACCCGTTGGCGATATGCGGCCTGGTCCTCAGCAGTGGTGCCAAGCCAGACATTTGGGTAGCCGCCGCCCCAGTCGGGGGGCAGCATCTTCCGGATGTTCTGGGGTCGTTTGGTTAGGAGCTGCCAGTCCAATTGCCGGCAAGACCGAATTAACTCGAATAGGTCCACGCGCCATGAAGGATCGACTTGGTTGTCAAATACATCTGCTAACGAGGCGCAAAAGACTCTCTGGCGGCGACCCCGCTGCCGTTGGAAGTCAGCCGCTTTGGCCTCCCAGGAAAGCGGAGTCCGCCAATAAAGCTCGGTGGTCCGCCGGCGAGGATGCTTCCCCCACTTCACTAGGCCGCTGCGCTTAGACCAACCTTCTGCATAGCAAAAGTCACATGCGGAAGGGGCGGCGGCTGGCCGCGCTACCTTCGTGCAACCCACCCAGGGGTTGAAGGTTGAGTCAGTCCATTCGATCTTTGACTGGGCGCCCATGGCTCCTTTTCCTACCACGGAACGCTGCGCCGCCTAACACTGACTTCGGGCCGCGGGTCGCCGAGGTGCTACAAAACGAAGTGTCCGCGACTCCAAAATCATGTGTCCGGCTAATCGAATTCACATCCGAAACACGCCGAAGCGCGTCTCCGGCACCGGCGCGTTGAGCGCGGCGGCGAACGCGAGGGCGAGCACGCGGCGGGTTTCCGACGGCATGATGATGCCGTCGTCCCACAGCCGCGCGGTGGCGTAATAGGGGTTTCCCTCGCGCTCGTAGGCGTCGAGGATCGGGCGCTTGAACGCCGCTTCCTCCTGGTCCGGCCAGGTGCGGCCCTCGGCCTCGATGTTGTCGCGGCGCACGGTGGCGAGCACGGACGCGGCCTGCTCGCCGCCCATCACCGAGATGCGGGCGTTCGGCCAGGTGAACAGGAAGCGCGGCGAGAAGGCGCGGCCGCACATGCCGTAATTGCCGGCGCCGTAGGAGCCGCCGACGATCAGCGTGATCTTCGGAACCGCGGCGCAGGAGACCGCCGTCACCATCTTGGCGCCGTCCTTGGCGATGCCGCCGGCCTCGTAGTCGCGCCCGACCATGAAGCCGACGATGTTTTGCAGAAACAGCAGCGGGATCTTGCGCTGGCAGCACAGCTCGATGAAGTGCGCGGCCTTGAGCGCGCTCTCGGAATAGAGGATGCCGTTGTTGCCCAGGATGCCGACCGGCATGCCGTGGATGTGGGCGAAGCCGGTGACCAACGTGGTGCCGTAGAGCGCCTTGAACTCGTCGAACGCGGAGCCGTCGACGAGCCGCGCGATCACCTCGCGCACGTCGTATTGCTTCTTGAGGTCGGACGGCACCACGCCGTCGAGCTCGTCCGGATCGTAGGCCGGCGCGCGCGGCTCCATTACCGGGATGTCGAGCCTGCGCTTGGCGTTGAAGTTCGCCACGATGCGGCGCGCGATGTTCAGGGCGTGATGATCGTCGGCGGCGTAGTGATCGGCAACCCCGGACTTGCGCGCATGCACGTCGGCGCCGCCGAGGTCCTCGGCCGAAACGACTTCGCCTGTGGCCGCCTTCACCAGCGGCGGGCCGCCGAGAAAGATGGTGCCCTGGCGGGCGACGATGATGGTCTCGTCCGACATCGCCGGCATGTAGGCGCCGCCGGCTGTGCATGAGCCCATCACCACGGCGATCTGCGGAATGCCGAGCGCGGAGAGCGTCGCCTGGTTGTAGAAGATGCGGCCGAAGTGCTCCTTGTCGGGAAACACGTCGGTCCAGTGCGGCAGGTTGGCGCCGCCGGAATCGACCAGATAGAGGCAGGGCAGGCGGTTCTCGCGCGCCACTTCCTGCGCCCGCACGTGCTTCTTCACCGTCATCGGGTAGTAGGTGCCGCCCTTGATGGTGGAATCGTTACAGACGATCACGCATTCGCGGCCTTCGATGCGGCCGATGCCGGTGATGATGCCGGCGCCGTGGATGGCGTCCTCGTACATGCCGTTGGCGGCGAGTGGCGAAAGCTCGAGAAACGGCGAGCCCGGGTCGACCAGGCTCATCACGCGGGCGCGGGGAAGGAGCTTGCCGCGCCCGGTGTGGCGTTCGCGCGCACGCGGCGGACCGCCGGCGGCCGCTTCGGCGCGGCGCTGCGCCAGCTCGGCATTGAGCGCGCGCATCGCCGCGGCGTTGGCGCGGAACTCGTCGGAGGCGGTGTCGATGGTGGGTTTCAGCACGGGCAAACGCCGTCTCCTCGTGGGCTTAGACTCTCACCGTCATTGCAGGCGAGCGCGTTTCGGCGAGACCCGGAATCCGTAACCACGGGTCCGGGGTTAAGGTGCCGAGCTCGATCGAGGCCATCGCGGTCAGGCCTGCGCCGCGAGCGCGTCGCGCAGTTTTGCGGCGTGCTCCGCCAACACTTCGTTCTTCTCCATCGCGCTCGCCGGCGGCTTCATGGCGACGCCGTCATGGCGCGGCACGATGTGCACGTGCAGGTGAAAAACCACCTGGCCGCCGGCCGGCTCGTTGAATTGCTGCACCGTGAGCCCGTCGGCCTTGAACGCTTGCATCGCGGCGCGCCCGATCTTCTGCGCCACGCTCATCACGTGGCCGAGGTCGGCCGGATCGACATCGAGGATGTTGCGCGCCGGGTTCTTCGGGATCACCAGCGTGTGGCCGGGGGTGCGCGGCATGATGTCGAGGAAGGCGAGCGCGCGGTCGTCCTCGTAGACCTTGTGGGCCGGCAACTCGCCGCGCAGGATTTTTGCGAAAATGTTCTGGGGGTCGTAGCTCGCCATCGCGGGCCTCCGTCATGTCCGGGCACGGCCGGCCCGCGCATCCGAGTTCTGTTCACGACAAGCGCGGGCATGACGGCCCGGGTCAAGCCCGGCAACGACGAAATCATCTCACTCCTGCTCCGCCATCGCGTCCTTGCGAAATGGAGCGTAATCGCAAAGCTCGGCATTCGCGGCCGCCACCTGCGCGCGCTCGCGACGCACGAAGTCGGCGACCGCGCGCCGCAGCGCCGGGTCGGCGATGTAATGCGCCGAGCGCGTCGTCACCGGCAGATAGCCGCGGGCGAGCTTGTGCTCGCCCTGCGCGCCCGCTTCCACCCGCGCCAGCTTGTGCGCGATCGCGAACTCGATCGCCTGGTAGTAGCAGACCTCGAAATGCAGGAACGGGTGGTGCTCGATGGCGCCCCAGTGGCGGCCGAACAGCGTGTCGGCACCGATGAAGTTCAGCGCCCCCGCGATGGTGCGGCCGTCGCGCTTCGCCATCACCAGCAGGATGCGCTCGCGCATCGCCTCGCCGACCAGCGAGAAGAACGGGCGGGTGAGGTAGGGCCGGCCCCATTTACGCGACCCGGTATCGATGTAGAAATGGAAGAAGGCGTCCCACGCCTCTTCCGTGAGCGCGGCGCCGGTCAGCCACTCGATCGTGATGCCGTTCTCCAGCGCCTCGCGCCGCTCGCGCCGGATCGCCTTGCGCTTGCGCGAGGCGAGCGCCTCCAGGAAATCGTCGAAGGTCGCGTAGCCGGCATTTTCCCAGTGGAACTGCTGGTGCGTGCGCTGCAGGAAGCCGCGGCTGCCGAGTAGCTCCCATTCGTCTTCCGGCAGGAAGGTGACGTGCGCCGAGGAGGCCTGCCGCATGCGGCAAAGCTCCACCAGCGCAGCGGCGAGCCCGCCACGCACCGCCTGCGCGTCGGCGTCGGGCCGCACCATCAGCCGCGGACCGGCGGCGGGCGTGAACGGCACCGAGACCTGCAGCTTCGGGTAATAGTCGCCGCCGGCGCGCTCGTAGGCGTCGGCCCAGCCCCAGTCGAACACGTATTCGCCGCGCGAATGCGACTTCAGGTAACAGGGCGCGACGCCCAGCACGTCACCGTCCGGCGTTTCGGCCAGCAGGTGCTGCGGCTGCCAGCCGGTGCGAGCGGTGGCGGAGCCGGAGGCTTCCAGCGCCGCCAGGAAGGCATGGGAGACGAACGGGTTGTACGGGCGATCGGCCGGATTGGCGCAAGCGTCCCAGATCGCCGCATCCGCCTCGGCGATCGCCGGCAGGACCCGGACCCGCAGCTCGCTATCGGACATGCCGCCTCAAGGCCGAAACCCCTCGAAAATCATCTGCGACGCGTAGCGCCGCGCACGTTCGCGGTCCTCTCCGGTGCGCACCGTCCAGGCCAGCACCGGCGCGCCGAATGCCTGCGCCAGCCGCGGCCCGAGCGCGGGCAGGTCCCGCACCTGGTAGGCAACGAACTGCGGGCGGGTGGAGTTCGCATGCAGCAAACGCGCCATCGCGAAGCGCTGCATCGCCGTCATCCACGCCCATTCCGGGTCGTCGTAGCGGCGCTCCGCCACGATCCCGCGCGGAGTCGCGTCGCTCAGTTCGCGCATCGCGCTCACCACTTCCGGGTCGAACGACATCACCGCGACCGGACCCGAATAGCCGCGCAGCAGGTCGGCGACCCGTTCGGCGAGCCGGCGGTCGCCGTCGAACAGGCTCTTGAGCTCCAGGAACAGCGGCACCCGGCCGGCCACCAGGTCGAACAGCTCGGCCAGCGTCATCATGCGGTCGCCGGTGGAACGGAACGGCACCTGCCTGAGCGTCTCGGCCGGCATGTCCGCCAGCCGGCCCTGCCCGTTGGTGAGGCGGCCGAGCGCCCAGTCGTGGTGCACCATGGCGTCGCCGTCGCTGGCGAGCTGCAGGTCGCACTCGATGCCGTAGCCCGCCGCGATCGCCGCATTGAAGGCGGACGGCGTGTTTTCGATGGTGCGGGCGCCGTCGTGCAGGCCGCGATGCGCGATCGGCCGCGCGATCATCCAGTCGATATCGGCCATGGGCGGGAGAGCCTGCCTCTATTCGACCTCGAACACGCCCTCGACCTCCACCGCGGCGTCCTGCGGCAGCACCGCCACGCCGACAGTGGTGCGGGCATGCCGGCCCTTGTCGGCGAAGGCCGCCACCATCAGGTCGGAGGCGCCGTTCATCACCTTCGGGCCGTCGATGAAATCCGGCATCGAATTGATGAACCCGCCGAGCCGCACCACGCGCGTCACCTTGTCGAGATCGCCGACCGCCGCCTTGACCTGGGCCAGCAGGTTGACGGCGCAGGCGCGGGCGGCCTTCTGGCCATCCTCCAGCGAGACGCTGCCGCCGAGCTTGCCTTTGGCGACCAGCTTGCCTTCGCCGTCGTAGCAGATCTGCCCCGAGCAGATCAGCATGTTGCGGGTGCGCACGAACGGTACGTAGTTCGCCACCGGCGTGGTCGGCGCCGGCAGCGTAATTCCTAACTCGGCGAGCCGTTTTTCGACGGTTCCAGCCATCACGTCCTCCTCATGCAGGCGACGCCTGCCTGCGCGGCAAGTTGGCCGATCGGATGCAGCGGTGCAAGCCGCCCGCCGTTGCGGCAGGTCGGGGCCGCGCCTATCTTGCGGGGCACACGCGGTCCTCTCAGGCGGCAGCCCATTCGATGCAGGTCAGGCTATCCATTGTTGCGGCCCTGGCGACGCTGGGAGCCGCCGGCTGGGCGGCCGAGGCCCCGGCGCAAGCGCCCGGGGAGCCGGAACTCGCGTCGCATCGCGCCGTCTACGACCTGAAGCTCGCCGAATCGCGCGGCAAGCAGTCGGTGCAGTCCGCCCGCGGCCGTATCCTGTACGATTTCGCCGGCAACGCCTGCGAAGGCTATGCGCTGCAGTTCCGGCAGGTGACCGAGCTCGATTCCGGCGAGGGCAAGGTCGCCGTCAGCGACCTGCGTTCGACCAACTGGGAGGAGGGGCAGGGCAAGAGCTTCCGCTTCGCCTCCACCAGCTTCCTCAACAACCAGCCGACCGAAGCGGCGGAAGGCCGCGCCGCGCAGAAGGACGGCAAGGTCGCGATCGAGGTCAGCAAGCCGCAACCGAAGCAGTTCGAGGCCGCCGACGTGATCTTCCCGTCGGAGCACATGCGGCGGATCATTGCGGCGGCGCGCGAGGGCAAGTCGCTGCTGGAAGTCGGCGTCTACGACGGCGCCGAGACCGGCGAGCGCCTCTACAACACGCTCACCGTGATCGGGCAGCCGATCGGGCCCGAGCGTCCCGCCACCGACGCGGCGGCCGGGCAGCCGGCGCTGGCGGGCCTCAAGCGGTGGCCGGTGAGGGTCAGCTATTTCGACCGCGCCAAGGCCGACAGCGACCAGACACCGCTCTACTCGATCAGCTTCGAAGCCTATGAAAACGGCGTCTCGCGCGCCCTCAAGCTGGATTACGGCGAATTCGTCCTGACCGGC
>DASWSO010000189.1:0-3035 GCA_036402635.1 Xanthobacteraceae bacterium | reverse complement strand
CATTCGGGAAAGAAATAGACGACCGCGGCGCCGCCGAGCGCGAGCACGAGCACGATGGTCAGCAGGCGTCGCATGGCGTGTCCGGTCGGCACTTTCGCCGACGATGCGTCGTTCGCTCGGCAGACCTTAACGCATAGCATCCGGCCGGTCGCGGGTCACGTTAAGCTTTGGAAAGCTTGGATAATTCCGGCTCGCACCCGGGCATGCCCGGGACCCCAGTGCGGCCTCCGGCCGGCCGTGACCGGACTAAATCACCCCCGCGGCGATATTGACGGTGAGCGCGATCAGGGTGGCGTTGAACAGGAACGAGAACACGCCGTGGGCCGCCACCATCCGGCGGATGGTGCGGTCGCTCACCGGCACGTCGGAGACCTGCGAGGTCATGCCGATCACCAGCGAGAAATACATGAAGTCCCAGTAGTCGGGCTCTTTCTCGTTGGGGAATTCGAGCCCGCTGCCGCCGTCGCCCAGCACGCCGTAGTACTCGTAGGCGTAATGCAGCGCGAAGATCGTGTGGGTGAACAGCCACGACAGCGCGATCGTCGCCACCGCCAGGCTGGTGTGCCACGCGTGGTTTTCCGGATGCGCCTTGGCGGCCCCGCCGAGCTCGGCAAAGATCGCGCCGAGGCTGGCGACGACCACGACCGCGATCAGCACCAGGATGAAGCTGGTGCCCTCGTCCTGCGCGGCGGCGGCGCGGCGGCAGATGTAGTCCTGGTCGGCGCGCGCCATCATCACGGCAACCAGGATCAGATAGAGCGCGACCGCGACGTCCCAGGTCACCAGCAGCCGGGTCGAGAGCGCCCATGCGGACGGCAGCAGGAAGAACGCCGCCAGGCCGACAGCGGCGGAGATCAGCAGCCGCTCATGCACCAGCGCGATGCGGACCGGCCGGTAATCGGTGAGTGCGCGCGCCTTGCGTTCGGCCATGGGAGCGCGCTCTCGGCTGCGGTTCAGGTGCGGCGGTCGGCGACGAAGCGCGCGGCCGCCTGCAGCACGCCGGCGGAGGGTCCGAACGACGCGAGCGTCGCCTGCGCCTGCTCGACCAGCTGGTCGAGCCGCTTGCGGGCGCCCGTCACACCCAGCACGCTCACCTGCGTGGCCTTGCCGGCTGCGGCGTCCTTTCCGGTCTGCTTGCCGACCGCGGCCGCGTCGCCTTCGACGTCGAGCAGGTCGTCGGCGATCTGGAAGGCTTCGCCCAACAGCTCGCCGTAGCGGATCAGCGCGGCACGGCCGGCCGCATCGGCGCCGCCCAGCAGCGCGCCGGCGAGCGTCGCGTAGCGCAGCAGCGCGCCGGTCTTCATGCTCTGCAGCGTGCGCACCTCGGCTTCGCCGAGCGTCTGCGCGCCGAAGCGTCCTTCGGCGGCGAGATCGAGCATCTGCCCGCCCACCATGCCGCCGAGGCCGGAGGCGCGCGCCAGCGCCGTCACCAGCGCGATCCGCACCGCGGCGTCCGGGTGGGTTTCGGGCCGGCCCAGAATGTCGAAGGCGAGCGTGAGCAGGGCGTCGCCCGCCAGGATTGCGGTCGCCTCATCGAACGCCTTGTGCACGGTCGGGCGGCCGCGCCGCAGGTCGTCGTTGTCCATCGCCGGCAGGTCGTCGTGCACCAGCGAATAGCAGTGCACGCATTCGAGCGCGGCCCCGACCATCAGCCCGCGCTCGCGCGGGACGCCGAACAGGGCGGCCGCCTCCACCACCAGGAACGGCCGCAGGCGCTTGCCGCCGCCGAGACAGGCATGGCGCATGGCGGCAAGGACCCGGCCCTCGCGGACGATCTCGCCGTCGAGCGTCTCGCCCGCCAATAGGCGGTCGAGCAGCGCCTCGGTATCGGTGGCGACGCCGGCGAGCCGGTGCTCGAACGGAGCCTCGGACGAGGCGTCCTGCGGGGCTTTGGTGGCAACTCTCTGCTGCATCGGCCTTGCATGCCCGGGGCGGGCGCGGTCCGTCAAGAGAACGGGTTGCACAGCGTTAAAGGGCGGCGGCCTCGCGCCGGCCGCCCCGGCGATGCTAAGGGCGGGGCGCAATGAATGCCGCCGCCGTCTCCCGATCGCCGTTCCGACGCGCCGGCCGCCTGCTTCGCCGGCTCTTGCTGCTCCTGATCCTGGTGCTCCTGCTGCCGTATCTGCTGGCGCCGCTGTATCGGGTGATCAACCCGGTCTCGACCCTGATGCTGTGGCGCTGGGCCACCGGCGCCAAGGTGGAGCGCACCGTTTTGCCGCTCGCCGCGATGGCGCGGCCGCTGCCGCTGTCGGTGCTGGCGGCCGAGGACGCACGCTTCTGCAGCCACGGCGGCCTCGACTGGAAGGAGATCCGGGACGCGGTCGAAGATGCCGACGACCTCAGCGAGGCCCGCGGCGGCTCCACCATCACGCAGCAATTGGCCAAGAACCTGTTTCTGTGGCCGGGTCGCAGCTTCGTCCGCAAGGCGCTGGAAGCCCCGCTCGCACTCTGGATGGAGCTGGTGCTGCCGAAGCGCCGCATCCTCGAAATCTACCTGAACGTGGTCGAATGGGGTCCGGACGGGCAGTTCGGGGCCGAGGCCGGCGCGCAGCGCGCCTTCGGCAAGTCGGCGCAGAGCCTGAGCGCGCGCGAGGCGGCGCTGCTCGCCGCGGTGCTGCCGAACCCGCGCGTCCGCAGCGCCGGCCGGCCCGGACCGGGGGTGCGCCGGCTCGCCGGCATCTACGAGGCCCGCGCCCGCGTCGCCGGACCGTCTGCCGTCTGCCTGCGGCTCGGTCGGTAGCGCTGGAGCTTGAATGTGATGCCGCTCGACAGCGCCGCGATGCGCGACTATCTCACCGATGCGAGCCGGCGGAGTTCCGCGCGCGCAATATCTTTAGCGAGCGGCGTCCTTTGCGGCGCGCCCGCGCGCCCGCTTGAGCTGGCATCGACGGCGTGTCATCAGCAGGGCCCATGATCATTGCCATCGACGGACCGGCCGCCTCCGGTAAAGGCACGCTCGGCAGGCGCCTGGCTGCGCATTTCGGCCTGCGCCACCTGGATACCGGCCTGCTGTATCGCGCGGTGGCGAAGGCGGT
>DASWSO010000188.1:0-10353 GCA_036402635.1 Xanthobacteraceae bacterium | reverse complement strand
GGGAGGGGGCCCGTTCGTTATTGCAGCGTGAAGTCCACAACCACCTTGATGTCGTCGGGCCGGTTCTCCAGCGCCTCCGACCAGCGCGCCAGCGGCACCCGCCGCGTGATCAGCCTGTCGAGGAAATTGCGGTCGGCGGCGGCGAGCGCATCGCCGGCCGCCTCGTAGTGGGCGCGGTTGGCATTGACGCTGCCGAACACGACCTGGTTCTCCAGCACGATGTTGCGGTTGATCTGACCGAGATCGAGCTCGGCCATGCGGCCGGTCGCGGTGACGCCGAGCAGGCAGACGATGCCGTTCGGCGCCGCGTGCCCGAGCAGCGCGGCGATGACCGGGACGGCGCCGGTGCATTCCATCACGATGTCCGGCTGCACCTGCGCCAGCACCTCGGCGATGTCGCCGCCGTGGTAGCGGCCGCCCAGCATCTGCGTGAGCTCAACCTTCGAGGGCGAGGCGGAACGGTTGAAGACGTGCAGCTCCAGCCCGCGCTGCACCCCAAGCAGCGCCGCCAATAGCCCGACCGGCCCGGCGCCGGTGACGAGCAGCCGCCGCGGCGCGGCGCAGCGGGCGCGCTGCGCGATGGCGTCGGCATGCATCCAGGCTTTGGCGACCACGCTCGCCGGCTCCAGCAGCACGGCGGCGAGTCCGAGGCGCTTGTCCACCTTGACGGCGAATTCCGGCTCCAGCCGGAAGCGCTCGGCGCCGAAGCCGTGGCGCTCTTTGATGCCGCGCTCGGTGTAGGCGCCGTTGCGGCACATGTCCCATTCCCCGGATGCGCAGCAGGCGCACGGCACCGGATCGGGGCGGCGCACGATGCCGACCACATGCTCGCCGATCGCGAATCCGCAGCCGGGCGGCGCCTGCTCGATCACGCCGAGTGACTCATGACCGAGGATCAGCCGCTGCGCGCCGGGCGGGGCGGTGCCGTATTCCGCCGCCAGGATCTCGCGGTCGGTGCCGCAGACCCCGAGCGCGAGAGTGCGCACCAGCAGCGCGCCTTCGTCCAGCGCGGGCTCCGGCACCTCGTCGAGGCGGCCCGAGCCGGCGGTACCGGGAAGAACCGTGATGGCCCGCATCTTTCTTCGCCGACTACATCGCCACCGGATAGATCGGCTTCTCGCCCGCCAGCACCCGTGCCATGTCGGTCGCGCACTTGGTCTGCAGCTCAAGCAGGGCCTGCTCGGAATAGAACGCGGTGTGCGGCGAAAGGATCACGTTGTCGCGCCCGGTGAGCGCCGAATTCGGCGGCAGCGGTTCGGTGGTGACCACGTCGAGCGCCGCGCCGCCGATCTGGCCGGAGTTCAGCGCCTCGATCAGCGCGGCCTCGTCCATCAGCGGCCCGCGGGCGGTGTTCACGATTACCGCGCCGCGCTTCATCTTGGCGAATGCCGCCGCATTGACGAGGCCGCGGGTCTCGGCGGTGAGCGGCGCATGTACCGAGATGAAGTCGGACTGGCGCAACAGCTCATCGAAGCTCACCGGCTCGGCGTCGCGCTCGCGGATCTGCTCGGGAGGCACGTTCGGATCGTAGGCGACGACGCGCAGGCCGAATGCCTTGGCCTTCGGCGTCACGGCGCGGCCGATGTTGCCGAAGCCGATGACGCCGAGGGTGCGGCCGGCGAGCCGCTGGATCGGCACCACCGCCGGCATCTCCCAGCGGCCGCCCTGCACCAGCGCGTTCGACAGCGGGACCTTGCGGGCGAGCGCCAGCAGCAGCGCCATCGCGTGATCCGACACTTCCATGATGCAGTAGTCGGGCACGTAGGTGACGCAGATGCCCTTCGCGCGCGCCGCCGGCAGGTCGATGTTGTCGACGCCGATGCCAAAGCGGCTGATCGCCTTGCAGCGGGTGAGCTCGCCGATCAGCGCGGCCGAAAGCTTCGCGTAGGTGACCAGCACGCCGTCCGCGTCGCGCGCGACTTCGAGGATGTCGGCGGGCGCACCGCTCTTGGCGAACCGCAGCTCCGGATTGACCCGCGCCAGCGCCTGCTTGGCCGGCTCGAAGGTCGGGAAGACGTTGTCGGCGACCGCAATGATGGGGCGGGGCATCTGGGCTCCTCGGATCCTGCCGCACTTTGGTGGATGTGCGGCGCCAGCCCGTCAAGTGCAGCGAGGGTTGCGGTCTATACCGAGAGACCGTCCAGCGCCTGTTGCAGCTGTTCGCGCTTGGCGGCCAGCGTGTCCTCGTCCGCGTCCCCCGGCACGTGGATCGGCGCGCCCAGCCGGATGATGGCGCGGCTGAACGGTTTTGGGATCAGCAGCCGATCCCAGCTCCTCACCTCCCAGGCGCTCTCCAGGATGGCAGAGCCCGGCACCACCGGGCGGCCGGTTTTCTTCGCCAGCAGAACCGCGCCCAGCTTGGCGACGTGGCGCGGCCCCTGTGGCCCGTCGATCGTGAAGGCTACCGGAATGCCGTTGCGGACGAGGCGCGCCATTTCGACCAGGGCGGTGGCTCCGCCGCGCTTCGATGAGCCGCGCACCGCGCCGAAGCCGAAGCGCTGGATGATGCGCGCGATGTACTCGCCGTCGAAGCTCTGCGAGGTCATCACCACGATGCCGCGACGCTGCCAGAAGTAGGTCTTGATGAAGATGCGGTCGTGCCAGAAGGCGTAGATCGGGGAGCTGCCGTCACGGCTCGCTTGCTCGCCGTGTTCGAGCCCTTCGCCGCGCACGCGCAGCGTTGCGCCGAGCGCGCGGATCAGCACATAGCAGGCGAAATCAACCGCTCGGATGATCAGACGCCGCTTCAGCGGATAGCCTGAAATGTCCGCGAACCGGTAGACCCGCGACTGGTCGTAAGCCACGCCTTCACTCCTGGCGCCGGCGAAACGCCGGCGCGCCCCTCACTACGCGGTGAGTCTGGCGCAGAGCAAATGACGGTGTGGGCCGGCCGCTGAAAACAGCGTGCCGGCCGGCCTCTTATTCGGCGGCGGCGCGGGCGCCGATCGCCTCGTTGATCGCCGGCATCACCTTCTCGGCCATCAGCGTCATCGAGCGTTGGCCGAGCGCCGGATCGGTCCAGTCCTTGCCGGCATAGAGCAGGGTGCCGAAGTCGCCGACCTTCTCGCGGAATGCCAACAGCTGGTCGACCACCTTGTTGGGCGTGCCGTAGATGATGAGATCGTCGCAGATGCCGTCGAGCGTCACTTCGTCGTCCGGCTGGTCGCGCCGCGTCTTGAACAGCTCGATGCGGCCGTTCATCTTCAGCTTGGTATAGAGCTGGCTGTAGTAATAGCGGTACGGGCCCTTCGGATCGGTGGCGTAGGCCTTCGCGGTCTTCTCGTCGTCGGCGACGAAGATGCTCTTCGCCACCCGCCAGTTGGCCGCAAGGGCGGGGCGGCCGACGCGCTCGCAGCCCTCGACATATTTTGGCCAGTGGCTCTTCACCCACTGCGGCATCAGGAAGTTCGCCGAGATCGGCTCCCAGCCGCGCGCCGCCGCCTCGGTGACACCCTTGGAGAACGGCGCCACCGCGGTCACGACGATCGGCGGATGCGGCTTCTGCAGCGGCTTCGGCAGGTAGCCCTGGCCGAGCTCGGGGAGGAACTGCCGCTCGACCGAGATATTCCAGAACTTGCCCTTGAGATTGTACGGCGGCTCGCCGGCCCAGATCGCCAGCACCTGGTTGATGGCCTCCAGGAACATGGCGTTGCGGTCGGCGTCGAGATTGCCAAACACTTCCGCGTCCGACAGCAAGCCGCCCGGACTGATGCCGAAGATGAAGCGGCCGTCCAGCAGGTGGTCGAGCATCGCGATCTGCGCCGCGGTCGCGGCCGGATGGGTGTTCGGCATGTTGATGGTGCCGGTGCCCAGCTTGATCGACTTGGTGGCGTCAATCAGCGTCGCGATGAACATCGCGCAGGAGGTGATGTTCTCCGCCATGTCGGTGACGTGCTCGCCGACATAGCCCTCGGTGTAGCCGAGCTTGTCGGCGAGGATGAAGGCCTCGCGATCTTCGCGCAGCGACTGCCGCCAATCCTTCGCGAGCGGATGGATCGGCATCGTGAAAAATCCGAGCTTCATGCGACCTCCTGTGACCGTCGTCACCGCCGTTGTTTCACACCGTCATGGCCGGGCTCGTCCCGGCCATCCACGTGTTGGCCTCCCACAAAGGAAGACGCGGATGCCCGGCACCAGGTCGGGCATGACGGAAACCATCACGCAAGCTGCTGCCACGCGCCTTTCGCGTCGGCCGAATTGAACACCGCTTCCAGCGCCGCCACCGTGTGCAGGATGCCGGCATCGTCGATGTGATACTGGCCCTTGCCGAGCGCGGCGGCGGCGAACGAATCGAGGTTCATGCCGATGTGGTTGACCTGTGGCACATCGAACGTCTCCGGCTTGCCGTCGCCGCGGCAGATCGTGACCTTGGTCTCGCCCAACGATTCCGCCCACATCTCGGATCCATAGACCGCGAGGCGCCAGACGAAGCCCGGCGTCTTCAGGCTGGTAGCAAGGTTGGCGCTGGCGCCATTCTGGAACGTGATCATCGCCGTGGTGGTGTCGCCCGCTGCGAACGGCAGGATGCGGCTCGCCGAGACCGCGGTGACGCCCTGCATCGGCCCGACCAGGAAGCTGAAGGCATCGAGCAGGTGGATGCCCATGCCGGTCATGCCGCCGGCCCGCGTCTCCTCCGGCGCCGAGCGCCAGTTGTCGAGCGGCGTGTTGGCGAGGATGTCGTGACTGTAATTGCCCTCGGCGAACATCACGGTGCCGAACGTGCCGGAGCCGATCAACTCCTTGATCTTGGCGACCGACGGCCAGAGCCGCCGGTTGTGGCCGATGCCGAGGCCCACGCCGGCCTTGCGGCAGGCGGCGATCATCGCCTTGGCGTCGGTGGTGTTGAGCGCGAACGGCTTCTCGCAGAACACGTGTTTTTTGGCGGCGGCGGCGGCTTCCACCTGCTCGCGGTGCTTGCTGTGCGGGGTGGCGAGGATGACGGCGTCGATCGCCGGGTCCGCCAACACCTCCTCGTAGGAAGTGCCGATCTTCAGGTTGAATTCGCCCGCGATATCGCGCGCCGCCTCCGGCTCCAGCGTGACGCCGCGGGTGACTTTCAGGTGCTTGCTGCCCTTAGTGGCACGCACCAGCTCCTTGCCCCACCAGCCCAGTCCGACGGCCGCGGCGTTCAGCATTCCCGACTCCAAATATCACGAGGGACGCATATTTAGCTCGACCTTGCCCGCAGCCGAAATAATATGTTTCGGGCAGAGGCATAAGAAAATCTGATGACCAGCGTCTCGCTTCGCCAGATCCGCGCCGTCATCGCCGTGGTCGAGGAGGGCTCATTCACGCGCGCGGCCGAACGCGAGGCGGCGACCCAGTCCGGGATGTCGCAGCATATCGCCGCGCTGGAGGAGACGCTCGGCGTCAAGCTGTTCGAGCGCACCAGCGCGGGGGTGCGGCCGACGCCGGCCGGCCTGCGCTACTACCGCCGGTGTGTCGAGGCGGTCGGCACGCTGAACGCCGGCAGCGAGGAGATGCGGGCGCTCGCCGGCCGCGTCAGCGGGCACCTGCGCATCGGGCTGATGCCGACCTTCACGCGCGCCGCGCTCGCACCGACGCTGCAGGCCTATGTGGCCGAGTACCCCGACGTAAAGCTGAAGATCGTCGAAGGCTATTCGGGCGTGCTCACCGACCGTGTACTGGCAGAGGAGCTCGACTTCGCGGTGGTGCCGACCTTCGAGGGCCGGCTCGGCCTCCGTTCGCGCTTGTTGGCGCGCGACCGCGAGATGCTGATCTCCGGGCCGGCGCGCGGCCTGACGCCGCTCGTGCCGCTACGGCTGCGCGACCTCGTGCCGCTGAAGATCGTGGTGCCGGCGCCGCCCAATATCCGGCGGCGCAACATCGACACCTATTTCCAGACCAACGGGGTGCCGGTCGAGGACATGATCGAGATGGATGCGATGATCGGTACGCTGGAGTTCGTCGCCGCCACCGACTGGGTGGCGGTGCTGCCCAGCCTGATCTGCGTCAACGACATCGGCCGCGACGATCTCGTGGTCAATCCGATCGCGGATCCGCCGCTCTATGCCGAGTTCGTGGTGATCGAGC
Organism: Xanthobacteraceae bacterium; assembly: GCA_036402635.1. Taxonomy (GTDB): domain Bacteria; phylum Pseudomonadota; class Alphaproteobacteria; order Rhizobiales; family Xanthobacteraceae; genus DASWSO01. Next base: position 4,299 of record DASWSO010000188.1, on the reverse strand, counting down.
CGGCGCGGCATCCGCTCAGCGTCCAGGCACAGCTGTTTCTTGAGCGGCTGGAGCGCGAGGTCGCCCGCATCCGCGCCACCGTCGCCGGCGCCGTTGGGGAGGGGGAGTAACTTTTGCGTTGTGGCAGCGGGAGCGGACGGCCGAAATGGGATAGGCGCGCTCACCCGCGCTGCAGGTAGCGCTTCTCCAGCATCACATGGATGCCCTTGTTGCCGTTGACCACCTGGGTGACGCGGAGGTCCGCCGCCAGGCTGCACAGCGTGTGCGCCTCGTAGCGGGTGATGCCGGTGCGGGCACAGATCAGGTCCAGCATGCTGCGCAGCGCGATCACGACGCAGTCGTCGAGGTCGGGATCGAACGCCATGGTCATCACATGGGTGGGCGTCTCCGCCATCGGCCATTCGAGCCGCATGTCGTCGCGCGCGGTGAGCCGGAACGTGCCGATCAGCCCGGTCTCGATGGCCGTGACGCAGACCTCGCCGTCGCCCTGCGCGCCGTGGCCGTCGCCGGCCGAAAAGAGCGCGCCGTCGACATGGATCGGCAGGTAAAGCGTGGTGCCGGCGACCAGTTCCTTGTTGTCGAGATTACCGCCGTTCTTGCGCGGCGGCAGCGTCGAAATCATGCCCCAGGCGGGCGGCGGCGCCACCGCCATCACGCCGAAGAACGGCCGCAGCGGCACCTCCATGCCCCAAGGCAGCCGGCCGACCATGCGCTTGCGGTCGAGCGGGATGTGGATCAGCCGCTCCTCGTCGAAATCGTAGGGCAGCGCGCCGACGAGCGGGCGCACCATGTTGAATCCCCAGTCGTAGTGCAGGTCGATCGCCTCGATGTCGACCTGCAGCACCTGCCCGCGCTTGGCGCCGCGCACCGCCACCGGGCCGGTGCAGATATGGCCCGGCACCATCTTGCGGGTGACTTTCTGGTGGATCGCCGGCAGCGCCGGCGGGATCGCCAGCGGCGGCGCCGGCAGTTGCTCGGCCGTCGCCGACACGGTGGTGAGGGTGACGCGGCCGCCGCTCTCGATCTCGGCGAGCGGCTTCAGAGTCGCATCAAAGTATCCCCAGTGCACCGTTTCCGGCGCGGCCTCGATCCGCGGTGGCTGCATTGTCGTACCCCGATTGTCGGGCGGCATTCCAGCATCGATTGCGGCCGGCTGCCAACGCTGCGCAGGTTGCGGGGGAGGCGGGCGCGTCGCCTGCGCGGGAGCTAACCCGCCATGCGGCGGGCGAAGCCGGCCTGCTGGCCGTCAATGAACTCGGCGCCGATCTCATGCCCGAGCCGCCACATGACCCGGCAGTCCCGGCGCACCGACCCGTCGCGTCCGAACATCAAGACGAACTGATCCGGCACCTCGACGCCTTCGGCGTGCAGCCGCACGCCGCCGTCGGACAGGTCGGTGACCAGGCAGTCGCGCGGAAGCGCGTTGGCGCGGGCCTGGATCTTGGCGACTCCGCCCACGGCATAGCGTTGTGTCGTTCGTCTTTCTTTGATCATTCCGCTGTTCGTCCGCACTTTCGCCGCTGGCACGGCGAATGCGAATTAAAGCGCAAAAACGTTCAGATCGGCCTAGGGCGCCGCCTCGCATTTGAATCCAACTTTACCCGAGCGGTGGCGAAGGGCACCGTTCGGGCGGAAGCGAAAATCACATCCGCAGCAGACGCTTGGCGTTGCCGCTGGCGATCTTGGCCTTGTCCTCCTCGCAGATCGGCGCGCGCTCGAGCCAGCGCGGCCCCGGCGCGTTGTGCTCGAACGGATAGTCTACTGCGAACAGGATGCGGTCGATGCCCATCTCCATCATCGTGCACAGCAGCGCGGAATCGGAGAAGAAGCCGCTGGTGGTGACGTAGAAATTGCGCCGGAACACGTCGCGGAAGGCTACCGGCTTCTGTCCCGGCCGGGCGAGCGCGCTGTCGATGCGCCACAGCAGGAACGGCAGCCCTTCGCCGAGATGGCCGAGAATAATCTTGAGATTGGGGTGCGCGTCGAACACGCCGCTCAGAATAAGCCGGATCGCCTGGGTGGCGGCTTCCACCGTGTAGCCCCAGCCGGCGCGCAGCAGGATCGGGAAATCCTTGGCGTACTCTTTGTAATAGGCGTCGATCACGTCCGGATGGGGCACCGACGGGTGGACGTAGATCGGCACGTCGAGCGCCTCGGCGCGGGCGAAGATCGGCCAGAATCGCTTGTCGTCGAGAAAGACGCCCTGCGAGAGGCCGTGCAGCATCGCGCCCTTGAAGCCGAGCGTCTCGGTCGCGCGCGCAAGCTCGTCCGCCGCGGCCGCCGGATTGGCGGTCGGCAGCGCCGCGAACGCGGCGAACCGGGTGGGATGCGCCGCGACGATCTTCGCCAGCCGGTCGTTGACGCCGCGCGTCACCTCGACGGCGACATCGGCCGGGAGTTTTTGCGTGGACGGCGCCGTGTGCGAGAGCACCTGGATGTCGATCCCGGCTTCGTCCATCGCGGCGAGCCGCTGCGCGCCGACCTCGAGCAGCTTGGCCTTCAGCTCCGGGCCCGCGGCCGCATCCATGCCGGTGAAATGCGACGGGAGCTCGCTGTCCCAGTAATGTTCTTCCAGCGTGATGACAGGACAGTGCGGCTTCTGCAGCATGACGTTTCAGCCCCTCGCATTTCGAGATCGGAGAGGCTTGGTATCAAGCGCGCGCGGCTATGTCATCGGCCGGCGCACATGGCGCGGTTCACGCCGGCGGTGTGAGCGCGATGCGCAGGCCCTCGCGCAGCTGCGGCGCCAAGCCGGGCTTGCGCCCAAATCGCGCGAACATTTGCTGCGGGGTGAGGCTCGGCACGAGCGTCTTCAGCTTGTTGATGTAGGGACGGGCACCTTCGACGTTTCCGGATAGCGTCTGCGCCGCGATCATGCCGACGAGGCTGCGCGGGTAGCCGGGGTTGAGCGCGATCGAGCGGCGAAACGTTTCGATGGCCTCGGCGTAGCGGTGCAGCTCCAGCTCGGCGCAGCCGGCGAATTCCAGCCAATACGCCATGTTCGGATCGCGCGGACTCAGGCGCATCGCATATCGCAGATATTCGAGGCCTTCCGCCGGCTTTCCGGTCATCGCCCAGCGGTGGCCGAGATGGGCGTGGCTTCCGGCGGCGCTCGGATTGAGCTCGACCGCTCGGGTGAATGCTGCCACCGCCTCCGGCAGGTTCCCGCGCGCGCCGTCGGCGAGGCCGAGGAAGTGGTGTGCGGAGCTGCTGTTGGGGTCCTGGGCGACGAGCTGGCGCAGGAGCTCCACCGCGGTGTCGAGGTGCGCGCGGCTGTGGTCGTCGAGCACCTGCGCACCGACGTTGGCGTGAAAGGCGGCGATGCCGAGCCGCGCCGAGAAATGCTGCGGGTCGCGCTCCAGTGCCTGACGAAACAGCGCTTCCGCCTTGTTGAACGCATCCATGCCGGAGCGCGCATACGCGGCCGACATCGCGGCCCAGCCGCGGTACGCAACCGCGTCGGCGTCCGCGTCCTGCGAGCGACGCTCGCTTTCCACCGGATAGAGCTCGAACTGCAGCTCGCGCGCCAGCCGCGCCACAATCTCGTCCTGCACCGCATGGCGATCGGCGCCCTCGCGCTCGATGCGGTCCGACCATACCGGCAGCCGCGTCGCCGGATCGATCAGCTCGACATTGACCCGCAGCCTGTCGCCCTGCACCCGCATGGTGCCTTCGAGGATATAGCGCACCCCGAGTTCCGTTCCGATTGCGGCGATGTCGACCGGCTGCGCGTAGCTGCGCGACGTCTGCCGCGAGATCACCCGGAACGACGGCACCCGCGACAGCATGTTGATGAGGTCGTCCGTCATCATGTCGGCAAGCAGCCGCACCTGCTCCGAGCTCTCGTAGGTCTTGAACGGCAGGATGGCGACCGGGATGATGTCGCGCCGCAGGGCCGGCGCGTCGGTGCGCTTGGGAAGCGGCGATTCCCACGACCGCCCGGCCGCGACCACGCGCCGAAGCCCCTCGGCGAGCTGCGATTGCGGGGCGCCGGCGTTGGAGCCGAACAAGCGCTCCAGCAGCTTCTCGCCGGTGATATGCGGAAGCGCCTTCTGCACCTGCTCGAACTTGGCGCGGGCCTCGTCCGGGCGGCCGGCGAGCGCGAGTGCGGCCGCAAATGTCAGCAGAGTGCGTGGCTGCTCCGGGTTGAGCACGAGGGCGCGCTCAAGATACTCGATGGCGCGGTTGGAGCGCTTCAGTTCCAGTTCGGCGGCTCCGGCGAAGCCTAGCCAATACGCCATGACGGGGTCGCGTGGGCTCAGGCGCATCGCGTAGCGGATGTGCTCGAGCGCTTCCTCG
>DASWSO010000187.1:0-3227 GCA_036402635.1 Xanthobacteraceae bacterium | reverse complement strand
CGCTTCGATGCGGACGAGGCGACGTGCCGCCGCGTCGACGCGCTTTTTTTGGCAACGCTCGATCCGGAGCATGCGGCGGTATCGCTGTTCGAGACCGCGCCGCAACGCTGGGCCGTGGAGGCGCATGTCGACGATGACGTCGATGCGGCCGCGCTGCGCGCGTCGGTCGCCGCGATGGTCGGCGAGAACGATGCGCGCACCCTGGCGTTCGATCGCGTCGCCGAGAAGGATTGGGTTGCGGCGAGCCTCGCGGACTTGAAGCCGGTCGCCGCCGGCCGGTTCGTCGTGCACGGCGCCCACGACCGGGCGCGCGTGCCGCCCAACCGCATCGGCATCGAGATCGAAGCCGCGCTCGCCTTCGGCACCGGCCATCACGGCACCACCCGCGGCTGCCTGCTGGCGCTGGAGCGATGGCTTCAAGTCCGACGGCATGGCCCCGCATACGTGCTCGATCTGGGCACCGGCACCGGCGTCTTGGCGATCGCCGCCGCCAAGGCGCTACGCACGCCGGTGCTGGCGAGCGACATCGACCCGCTGGCGGTGCGGGTGGCGCGGGGCAATGCGCGCGCGAACGGCGCCGGCGCGTTCGTCGAGGTGGTACACGCCGCCGGCGCGACCGGGCAGCGGTTCCGGGCGCGCGGGCGTTACGATCTGGTGTTCGCCAATATCTTGCTGAGGCCGCTGCAGCGGCTGGCGGCGCCGCTGCAGACGCTGCTCGCGCCCGGCGGTACGCTGATCCTCTCCGGCCTGCTGCCGAGCCACGCCAATGCGGCGCTCGCCGCCTACCGGCTGCAGGGCCTGCACCTGCGCCAGCGGCTCGTGCTGGAAGGCTGGGTCACCCTCGTGCTCTCGCGCTGACGCTTTTTACCTCCCCCTGAAAGCGGAGCGAGCCGAAGAGCCTGCCCTCTTCGCTCCCGAATTCCGGACCATCCGTGCCCCGCGCATTTCACTTTCGCCGGTCGCCCTCTAAGGTGCGGCGCAATGTTCGAAGCGCATTTCCAGACCTTCACCGATTCGTCCGACCGCGCCGCCTCGGCGGCGCGGGTTGCGGCGCTGCGCGCCGAGCTCAAGCGCCGCGGGCTCGACGGATTCGTGGTGCCGCACGCCGACCGGCATCAGAACGAATATCTGCCGGCGAACGAGGAGCGGCTCGCCTGGCTTACCGCCTTCACCGGCTCGGCCGGACGCGCCATCGTGCTCGCCGAGCGCGCCGCGCTGTTCGTCGACGGGCGCTACACGCTGCAGGCGGGCGACCAGGTGGATACGGACCTGTTCGAGATCGTGCCGATCAGCGACACGACGCCGGAAGCCTGGATCGAGGCGAACCTGCCGGCCGGCGCCAAGCTCGGCTACGATCCGTGGCTGCATACCGGCGCCGAGGTCGAGAAGCTGACGCAGGCCTGCGCTACCGCCGGCGCGACGCTGACGCCGGCCGAGCCCGACCCGCTCGATGCAATCTGGGCGGACCGCCCTGCCCCGCCGCTCGCGCCCGTGGTGCTGCACGACCTCCGTTACACCGGCGAGGACGCAGACAAGAAGCTGGAGCGCATCCGTGGCGAGGTGGAAAAAGTCCGCGCCGACGCGCTGGTGATCTCCAATCCGACCGCGATCGCCTGGGCCTTCAACATCCGCGGCGCCGACGTGTCGCATACGCCGCTCACGCTCGCCTTCGCGATCGTGCCGCGGGAAGGGCGCCCGTCGCTCTATGTCGACGGGGCCAAGCTCAGCAACAGCGTGCGCCACGCGCTACAGGCGCTGGCGGAGGTGCGTGAGCCGGACGCGTTCGCGGCCGACCTCGCCGCGCTCGGCGCCGCCAAGAAGACCGTGCGGATTGATCAGGGGAGCGGCGTCGAGGCGCTCTCGCGCATCGTCACCGAAGCCGGCGGCAAGGTGACGCGCGGCACCGATCCGGTCACCGCGATGAAGGCGGTGAAGAACGCGGCCGAGATCGCCGGCGCACACGCCGCCCAGCACCGCGACGGCGCCGCGGTCGCAAAATTCCTCGCCTGGTTCGATCGCGAGGCACCGGGCGGAAAGCTCACCGAGATCGACTGCGTCGCCGCGCTGGAGAGTTTCCGGCGCGAGACCGGCCTGCTCAAGGACATCTCGTTCGCGACCATCGCCGGCTCCGGCCCGAACGGCGCCATCGTGCACTACCGGGTCACCGAGAAGACCAACCGGCGGATCCAGGCCGGAGAGCTTTTCCTGCTCGATTCCGGCGGCCAGTATCCGGACGGCACCACCGACATCACCCGCACCATCGCGGTCGGCGCGCCGAGCGACGAGATGCGCGAGCGCGCCACCCGCGTGCTCAAAGGTCATATCGCGATCGCGCGCGCGGTGTTCCCTGAGGGCATCGCCGGCGCACAGCTCGACACCTTTGCGCGCCAGCACCTGTGGGCGGCCGGGCTCGACTACGATCACGGCACCGGCCACGGCGTCGGCAGCTACCTGTCGGTGCACGAGGGGCCGGCGTCGATCCACAAGTCGAACCTCGTTGCGCTCAAGCGCGGCATGATTCTTTCGAACGAGCCCGGCTACTACAAAGCCGGCGCCTACGGCATCCGCATCGAGAACCTGGTGCTGGTGACCGAAGGGCCGCAGGTGCCCGGCGCCGACAAGCCGCTCAACGCCTTCGAGACCATCACGCTGGCGCCGATCGACCGTCGGCTGATCGAGCCGCGGCTCCTGAGCGCCGACGAGATCGCCTGGATCGACGCCTACCATGCGCGCGTCGCCGCCGAGATCGGCCCGCTGGTCGACGAGCAGACGCGCGCCTGGCTCGCGCAGGCGACCGCCCCGCTCGGGCTTGAGCGGTAGAGCGTCAATGTCGATCTGCACACCGCTCATTCCCGCGCAAGCGGGACTCCAGGACCACGCAACAGGACCGGGGACTTCAGGCTGGGTCCCCGCCTTGGCGGGGGCGAGCCGAGAGAGCAGTCTCCAGCCAAGCCGGACGCGCGGCACCTGATGGAACTCCGTTCCGGAAGCGCGCCGCCGGCGCGAATGCTGGCGCTGCTGGTGGCGATCGCGTCGGTCGGCCCGATGTCGCTCAACATCGTGATGCCGGCGCTGCCGGCGATTGCGATCGCGTTGGCGACCGACGCCGAGACCGTGCAGCTCACGCTCTCGCTCTATCTTGTCTGCATGGCGGTGTCGCAGCTGATCGTGGGGCCGCTGTCGGACCGGTTCGGCCGCCGGCCGGTGCTGATCGCCGGCCTGCTGCT
>DASWSO010000186.1:0-2658 GCA_036402635.1 Xanthobacteraceae bacterium | reverse complement strand
AACGCTGGTAGTCGATGGGCTCATCCACGTGGTCGGTGGCCGCGTCGACAGCTTCCACACCAACTCCAACCTGCACCACAGTTATGATCCGAAGGAGGATCGCTGGCGCCAGCGCAATCCGCTGCCGACCGCACGCTCCGGTCATGGGGCCGTGCTCTACCGCGGGCAGATCTTCATCATGGGCGGCGAAGGCACCAACCGCGTGTTTGGGCAGAACGAGGCTTACGACCCGAAGACCGACCGCTGGCAGGCCTATGCGCCGATGACGACGCCCCGGCACGGGCTCGGCGCGGTGGCGATCGGCGACTTCATCCACGTCGCCGGCGGCGGGCCGGTCATGGGCGGCGACGTGCAGAGCGCCGTGCACGAGGCCTTCACGCTCGGGTGAGCTCCCTACTCCGCGGCGACGCGCGGGACCTCCTGCGCGGGTTCCAGCTTGGCGGCGCAGAACTTGAATTCCGGGATCTTGCCGAACGGATCCAGCGCCGGATTGGTCAAGAGGTTGGCGGCCGCTTCCACATAGGCAAACGGGATGAACACCACTTCGTCGGGAATTCCGTCGTCCTGACGCGCGGTGAGCTCGACGCTTCCGCGACGCGTGGTGACGCGCACATAGTCGCCCGGCTGAATACCGAGCTTGGCGATGGTGCCGCGCGACAGCGAAGCGCTCGCGGCCGGCTCCAGGGCATCGAGCGTCGAGGCGCGGCGCGTCATGGCACCGGTGTGCCAGTGCTCGAGCTGGCGGCCGGTCGTCAGGATGTACGGGAACTCGGCATCCGGGACCTCGGCCGGCGGGGTGAACTTCGCCGCCACCAGCCTGGCCATACCGCCGGGGCGCGGGAAGCCCTTGTCGAACACGACGTCGTGCCCGGGCTGATCCGGCGCATCGGTCGGGTAAGTGACGTGATCCTCCCGTTGCAGCCGCTCCCACGAGATGTTGTCGAGCGCCGGCATCAGCGAGGCCATCTCGGTATAGACCTCGCCGACGTGCTGGTAGTTCCAGTTACAGCCCATGCGCTGCGCCAGATCCTGGATGATCCACAGATCCTGGCGCGTGTCCCCGGGGAGCGGCAGCGCCTTGCGCCCCACCTGCACCTGGCGATTGGTGTTGGTGACGGTGCCGTCCTTCTCCGGCCAAGCCGAGGCCGGCAGGATCACGTCGGCGTAGGAGGCGGTCTCCGTCAGGAAGATATCCTGCACCACCAGGTGCTCGAGATGCGCGAGCGCGCCGCGCGCATGGTTGAGATCGGGATCCGACATCGCCGGGTTCTCGCCCATGATGTACATGCCCTTGATCTCGTCGGCGTGCACCGCGTCCATGATCTCGACGACGGTCTTGCCCTTCTGCGGATCGAGCGCGACGCCCCACGCGGCTTCGTACTTGGCCCGGGTCTCGGCATCCTCCACCGACTTGTAATCCGGGAAGAACATCGGGATCAGGCCGGCATCGGAGGCGCCCTGCACGTTGTTCTGGCCGCGCAGCGGGTGCAGGCCGGTTCCGGGACGGCCCACCTGCCCGCAGATCAGCGACAGCGCGATCAGGCAGCGGGCGTTGTCGGTGCCGTGGGTGTGCTGCGACACGCCCATGCCCCAGAAGATGATCGCGCTCTCGGCGCGCGCGAAGGTCCGCGCCACGCTGCGCAAGATGTCCGGCTCAATGCCGCAGATCGGCGCCATCTCCTCGGGCGTGAACGGCTTGACGCTCTCGGCGAGCTTGTCGAAATCCTCGGTGTAGGTCTGCACGTACTGCTGGTCGTACAGCTTCTCGCCGATGATGACGTTGAGCATCGCGTTGAGCATCGCGACGTCGGTGCCGTTCTTGAACTGCATCATCTGCCAGGCATGGCGCTTGAGCGCCTGACCGCGCGGATCCATCACGATCAGCTTGGCGCCGCGCTTGGCCGCCTGCTTGAAGAAGGTGGCGGCGACCGGATGGTTCTCGGTCGGATTGGCGCCGATCACCACAATGACGTCGGAGTTCTTGCACTCGTTGAACGTGGCGGTGACGGCGGCGGAGCCGACCCCCTCCAGCAAGGCGGCGACCGAGGAGGCGTGGCACAGCCGCGTGCAGTGATCGACGTTGTTGGACCCGAAGCCGGTGCGCACCAGCTTCTGGAAAAGGTAGGCTTCCTCGTTGGTCCCCTTGGCTGAGCCGAAGCCGGCGAGCGCGCGCGGACCGTCGCGATCGCGGATCTTCGCGAGCCCTGCGGCGGCACGCGCCATCGCCTCGTCCCAGGTGGCGGGGCGGAAATGCGTCCACGGATTGGACGGATCGACGAGATCGTCGCGATGTTTGGCGACGCCGTCCTTGCGTACCAGCGGCTGCGTCAACCGCTGCGGATTGCTGACATAGTCGAAGCCGAAGCGGCCCTTCACGCACAGGCGGTTCTGGTTCGCCGGCCCGTCCCGGCCGGTGACATAAAGAAGCTTGTCGTCCTTGATCTTGTAGGTGAGCTGGCAGCCGACGCCGCAGTATGGGCAGACGCTGTCGACCTCGCGATCCGGATAGTGCTCCGCGGTGCGCACGTTATCGGCGTTCACCAGCGTCGCCGGCATCAGCGCGCCGGTCGGGCAGGCCTGCACGCATTCGCCGCAGGCGACGCAGCTGGAGTGGCCCATCGGATCGGCGAAATCGAACACGATCGACTCGCGGATGCC
>DASWSO010000185.1:0-7948 GCA_036402635.1 Xanthobacteraceae bacterium | reverse complement strand
ACTTATCTCACCAAGAAGTATCCAAACGAGTGGGGCGACGCGATCAACTTCGACGGTGAAGGCTCCGCGCCGGTGCGCGAGTTCGTGCGCGAGAACGCCGCCTACTGGATCCGCGAGTTCCACTTCGACGGATTGCGGCTCGATGCCACGCAGCAAATCTTCGACGGCTCGCGCGAGCACATCATCGCCGAGCTGACCCGCGTCGCGCGCGCGGCTGCGGCGCCGCGCGGCGTCGTCGTGATCGCCGAGAACGAGCCGCAGGATGCGCGGCTGGTGCGGCTACCGGCCGAAGGCGGCGACGGGCTCGACGCGATCTGGAACGACGATTTCCACCACACCGCATACGTCGCGATGACCGGTCATTGCGAGGCGTACTACAGCGACTACAGCGGCAGCGCGCGCGAGCTGTTGGCCTGCGTCAAGCACGGGTTCCTCTATCAAGGACAGCGCTCGAGCTGGCAGAAGACGCGGCGCGGCAGCCCCTCGCTCGGTCTCGAACCGGCGCACCGGGTGACGTTCCTGGAGAACCACGACCAGGTCGCCAATTCCGACGCCGGAAAGCGGCTCATCCAGCGCACCGACGACGGCCGGCTGCGAGCGATGACGGCGCTGCTGCTGCTCGGGCCGGGCACCCCGATGCTGTTCCAGGGCCAGGAATTCGCCACCACGTCGCCGTTTCTCTACTTCGCCGACCACAAGCCGGAGCTTGCAGAGCTGGTGGCCAAGGGGCGGCGCGAGTTCCTGCTGCAGTTCCCGAGGCTCGCGGCGCTGCAGCTCGATCTGCCGCATGCGGAGGCGACGTTCCGCAAGTGCGTCATCGATTGGGAGGAGCGCGACCGGCACGGCTGGGCGGTCGGGCTGCATCGCGACCTGATCGCGCTGCGGCGGAACGATCCGGTGCTGTCCTCGCAGCGGGCAAGTGGACGAGACGGCTCGCTGCTCGCGGAAGAAGCATTCCTGGTCCGCTTCTTCTCAGCCGATCACGGCGATCGCCTGCTGATCGTCAACCTCGGCCGCGATCTCGCGCCCAAAATCTTTCCCGACCCGCTGCTGGCGCCGCCCGAGGGCACCAAGTGGCAGCTCAGCTGGTCGAGCGAGGACCCGCGCTACGGCGGCCACGGAATTCGTGAACCGGAAGCCGGGGACGGCCGTTGGTTCTTCCAAGGCCACGCAACCGCGTTGCTGTCAGCGGCTCCACTGGAGGCGTGACCGCCCCGCCGAGGTGACGATGCAGAAGCCGACCTGGTGGCAGACCGCGACCATCTATCAGATCTATCCGCGCTCGTTCCAGGACACGAACGGGGACGGTGTCGGCGACCTGCGCGGCATCACGCAGCGGTTGCGGCATCTCGCCGACCTCGGCATCGATGCCGTTTGGATCTCGCCGATCTTCGCGTCGCCGATGGCGGACTTCGGTTACGACATCTGCGACTACACGGCAGTCGATCCGCTGTTCGGCAGGATGGAGGATTTCGACCGGCTGCTGGAGACCGCGCACGGCCTCGGCCTCAAGCTGCTGCTCGATCTGGTGCCGAACCATACCTCGGACGAGCACCCGTGGTTCAAGCAGAGCCGTTCCTCACGCGATAATCCGATGCGCGACTGGTACATCTGGCGCGATCCGGCGCCGGACGGCGGGCCGCCCAACAACTGGCTTTCGGAGTTCGGCGGCAGCGCCTGGGAATACGACCAGCACACCGGGCAATATTATTACCACGCGTTCCTCGCGAAGCAGCCGGACCTGAACTGGCGCAACACCCGTGTGCGGCACGCGATGTACGACGTGATGCGGTTCTGGCTGCGCAAAGGCGTCGACGGCTTCCGCGTCGATGTCATCTGGCACCTGCTGAAGGACGACCAGTTCCGCGACAATCCGCCCAATCCCGACTACCACGGGAGCATGCCGCCGCACCGCAAGGTGGTGCCGCTCTATACCGCCGACCTGCCGGAGGTGCACGGCGTCGTCAACAGCCTGCGCCGCGTGGTCGACGAGTTCCCGGAGCGGCTGCTGATCGGCGAAATCTATCTGCCGATCGAGAAGCTGGTCACCTATTACGGCCGCGACCTCGAAGGCACACACCTGCCGTTCAACTTCACCCTGCTTGAGACCGAGTGGAACGCGCGCGCCATCGCCAAGCTGATCTTCGACTACGAAGCCGCGCTGCCGAAAGGCGGCTGGCCCAACTGGGTGCTCGGCAATCACGATCGGCCGCGCATCGCCGGCCGCGTCGGAGAGGCGCAGGCGCGCATCGCCGCCATGCTGCTGCTGACGCTGCGCGGCACGCCGACGGTCTATTACGGCGACGAGATCGGGATGCCGCAGGTGCCGATTCCGCCGGAGCGCGTGCAGGATCCGTTCGAAAAGAACGTGCCCGGCATCGGCGTCGGCCGCGACGGCGCGCGCACGCCGATGCAATGGGACGCCAGCGACTTCGCCGGCTTCTCTACCACCGAGCCGTGGCTGCCGCTCGCCGCCGACTGGCACAGCGATAATGTCGAGAACCAGAAGAACGACGCCACCTCGATGTACAACCTGTACCGCCGGCTGATTGCGCTCCGCCGCAACGAGAAGGCGCTGCTGATCGGCTCTTATCGCCCGATCGTCGCGCGCGGCGACCTGCTGCTGTTCGTGCGCGAGCGCCGCACCGAGCGGATCCTGGTCGCGCTCAACCTGAGCTCGGAAGCGATGGCGGTGACGTTCCCGTTCGAGCCGATCAAGGGCAAGGTGCTGGTCTCGGCGCTCGGCGACCGCGACGGCGAGGCCATCGACGGCAGCATCGACCTGCGCGCCGACGAAGGTTTGGTGATCGACCTCGATCCGGACGTGACGGTGCCGTTCTCGATCGGGTGAGCTTTATGCGCTCGTCAGGTCCGATGATGCACCGGCTGCAGCCCGTAGACCGGCGTCGCGATCCCCACTTCGCGCGCCTTGATCTGCAGCGCCAGCGGCAGCGAATAGAACCGCGACTGGCACAGGTTGCCGCCCATGAACCAGAGCGCCTCCTGCTGCGTCGGCTTCCACATGTTGCGCAGCTCGCCCTCCCAAGGGCCCGGATCCTTGGCGGTGGCGGAGCCGACGCCCCAGCACTTGCCGACCTTGTCGGCGACGTCCTGCCCGATCAGTTTCGCGGCCCAGCCGTTCATCGAGCCGAAGCCGGTGGCGTAGACGATCAGGTCGGCAGCGAGCTCGGTGCCGTCGGTGAGGATCACGGAACTTTCCGTGATCGCCCGCACCGTGACGCGGCTCTTGAGCTTGATGCGGCCGTCCGCCACCAGCTCCGACCCACCGACGTCGATGTAGTAGCCGGAGCCGCGGCGCGCATACTTGGCGTGGATGCCGGAGCCGTCCTCGCCGAAGTCGAACATGAAGCCGGCCTTCTCCAGCCCGTCGTAGAGCGCGCGATCGCGCCGGTAGATCTCCTCGTATAGCGGGACCATGCGCTGCGGCAGCAGCCGGTGCGGCACCGATGCCGCAATCAGGTCCGCCAGATCGGTGGTGATGCCGCGGCTCAGCGCTTGTTCCGAATAGAGCGGCCCGTGCGCCAGCTCGATCAGCGATTCCGAGCGCGCCACCACGGTCGGCGAGCGCTGCACCATGGTGACGTCGGCGCCGTGTTCCCAGAGATCGACGCAGATGTCGTGCGCGGAATTGTTGGACCCGATCACCACGCAACGCTTGTCCGCGTACGCCTCGCCCGATTCGTGCTGGCTGGAATGGTGCTGCTTGCCGCGGAAGCGCTCGGCGCCCGGGAACTCTGGAATCTCCGGATTGCCCGACATGCCGGTCGCCACCACCAGCTGCTTCGGCCGCAGCGTCACCTCTTCGCCGGCACGATCGACGATGACGGTCCATTCCTTGGCGGCGTCGTCATAGCCGGCGCGTACGCAGGCGGAGGAGGTCCAATAATTGAGCTCCATCACCTTGACGTACATTTCCAGCCAGTCGCCGAGCTTGTCCTTCGGCGAAAAAACCGGCCAGTGATCCGGGAACGGCAGGTACGGCATGTGGTCGTACCAGACCGGATCGTGCAGGCAGAGCGACTTGTAGCGCTTGCGCCAGCTGTCGCCGGCGCGCGCGTTCTTCTCCAGGATGATGGTGGGAACATTGAGCCGCTTCAGCCGCGCACCGAGCGCGATGCCGCCCTGCCCGCCGCCGATGACCACGCAATAAGGTTGCCGCGTGGTGCCGAGTTCGGCCTCCTCCTTGCTCTTGCGCTCCAGCCAGGTCTCGCGGTTTCGGCGGGCGCCGTGCTGCACGCCCTTCTCGCGCGCCGGGCCTTTCTTCTCCTCGTGGCCCCTCAGCTCGGTGATGACCGTGAGCAGGGTCCAGCAGCGGCCGTCCTTGAGCCGCAGATGCCCCTGACCGCACGCCACCGCGGTCTCGAACGTGAACCGCGCCTCGACCGCACCGTCCTGCTCGGCGGCATCGCCTTCGATGCGGAAGTTGCCGGGACGCACTTGGGGGAGCCGGGCTTGCAGCAGCGCGGCCAACTCGGCCTTGCCCTCCATAGTCCTGATATTCCAGGTGAAGGCGACCAAGTCGCGCCAGAAGCATCCGTCCACGAACAGCCCGAGCGTGGCGGCCGTGTCGTCCGCCGCGAGCGCGCTTTCGAAATCCGCGAGCCAGCGGGTGGCGATGGTGGTGGGTAACGGACGGTCGAGCATGACGGGCTACATACCGCGCTTCCCCACCGCGATGAAGAGGTGTCGGCTGTAGGGTGGGTTGAGCCGAGCGAAACTCACATTGATGCTAACCGCAACGCGTGACGGGTTTCGCTACGCTCAACCGCATCCTACCAGCTCTATCGGCCAAGCATCATGCGTCGCACCTAGCCCGCGTTAGCGAGCGCGACCAAGAACGACCCAATGGCGCGCGATCCGGGTTGCGCTTCGCGGCATCCGGGCTACGCTGGTTGCAGCTCGGCGTTACACCGGAGACGAACATGGCAGACGCAGGCAGGATCAAAGAGCACATGGAAGTGATCGGCGCCGACGGCGCCCACGTCGGCACGGTCGACCGCGTAGACGGCTCGCGCATCAAGCTGACCAAGAAGGACAGCGGCGAAGGCTCCCACAAGGGTCACCACCACTACGTCCCGCTCGGCCTTGTGGCCGACATCGAGGGTAATAAGGTGCGCCTCTCCGCCAATGCGGACGTCGCCGTGACCATGGAGGAGGAGAAGTAAGGGGCGAGCCGCAAACCGTAGCCGCATGCAGCGCCCGTGTTGATCCACCCCCGGTCCAACCGCCGCTCGGCGACCGAATCCTCCGCATGTGTCGTGAAGCGCAGAGGCTTGGGGTCTGCCATCCTATCGCCCGGCAGTCATCATTAGCCCCGATATTGGGCCCGCTACACATCCACCTTCAGCGCGGCAATAAAAGCCTCCTGCGGGATTTCCACCTTGCCGAACTGGCGCATCTTCTTCTTGCCCTCCTTCTGCTTCTCCAGCAGCTTGCGCTTTCTGGTGACGTCGCCGCCATAGCACTTGGCGGTCACGTCCTTGCGGAAGGCGCGCACGGTCTCGCGCGCGATGATCTTGCCGCCGATCGCGGCCTGGATCGGCACCTGGAACATGTGCGGCGGGATCAGCTCCTTGAGCTTCTCCACCATGCCGCGGCCGCGGGCCTCGGCGCGGGTGCGGTGCACCAGCATCGAGAGCGCGTCCACCGGCTCGGCGTTGACCAGGATCTGCATCTTCACCAGCTCGGCCGGGCGGTAGTCGGTGAGCTGGTAGTCGAATGAGGCGTAACCCTTCGACACTGATTTGAGCCGGTCGTAGAAGTCGAACACCACCTCGTTGAGCGGCAGGTCGTATTTCGCCATCGCGCGGTTGCCCACATAGGTGAGCTCGATCTGGTTGCCGCGCCGGTCCTGGCAGAGTTTCAGCACGCTGCCGAGATATTCGTCCGGCGTGAGGATGGTGGCGCGGATCCACGGCTCGTTGATCTCGCGGATCTTCACCACGTCCGGCATGTCGACCGGGTTGTGGATCTCGATCTCCTTCCCGTCCGACAGCGTCATCCGGTAGATCACCGACGGCGCGGTGGCGATCAGGTTGAGGTTGAACTCGCGCTCCAGCCGCTCCGGGATGATCTCAAGGTGGAGCAAGCCGAGGAAACCGCAGCGGAAGCCGAAGCCGAGCGCCGCGCTCGTCTCCATCTCATAGGAGAAGCTCGCGTCGTTGAGCCGCAGCTTGCCCATGGCGGCGCGCAGATCCTCGAACTGCGCGGCGTCGACCGGAAACAGCCCGCAAAACACCACCGGAATGGCGGGGCGGAAGCCCGGAAGCGGCTCCGCCGCCGGCTTCCTGTCGTCCGTGATGGTGTCGCCGACGCGGGTGTCGGCCACCTCCTTGATGGAACCGGTGAGGAAGCCGATCTCGCCCGGGCCGAGCTCGTCGGCCTCGGTGCGCTTGGGCGTGAACACGCCGACGCGGTCGACGTCGTAGGCGGCGGCGGCGCGCATCATGCGGATGCGCTGGCCACGCTTGAGCACGCCGTCGACGATGCGCACCAGAACGATGACGCCGAGATAGGCGTCGTACCAGGAGTCGACCAAGAGCGCCTTCAGCGGCGCGTCGCGGTCACCTTTGGGCGGCGGCAGGCGATGGACGATCGCCTCCAGCACCGCCGGCACGTTCTCGCCGGTCTTGGCCGAGATGCCGATCGCGTCGGAGGCGTCGAGGCCGATCACGTCCTCGATCTGCTGCTTCACCTTCTCGGGCTCGGCCGCCGGCAGGTCGACCTTGTTGAGCACCGGCACGATCTCGTGATTGTTCTCGATCGCCTGGTAAACGTTGGCGAGCGTCTGCGCCTCGACGCCTTGGCTGGCGTCGACCACAAGCAGCGAGCCCTCGCAGGCCGCGAGCGAGCGGTTGACCTCGTAGGCGAAGTCGACGTGGCCGGGCGTGTCGATCAGGTTGAGGACATAGTCCTGCCCGTCGGCGGCGCGGTAGTTCAGCCGCACCGTCTGCGCCTTGATGGTGATGCCGCGCTCGCGCTCGATGTCCATCGAATCGAGCACCTGCTCGCGCCCGACCATCTCGCGCTCGCTCAAGCCGCCGGTGAGCTGGATCAGCCGGTCGGCGAGCGTCGACTTGCCATGGTCGATATGGGCGACGATCGAGAAATTGCGGATATTTTTCGTGGAAACCATCGGGCGCAGATAACACCCGCTCTCGGGAGCGGCAACCGGCCCGGTATCGCCGACCCGGCGGTAGACCGCGCCGGTCGAACTGTGCCAGGAGCTTCGGTCCCAACCGGAACGCCGAGCACCTGAAGCTTGCGGGCAGCCTTCAACACCTGGATCGCGCAGACGCCGCTCGTGCGCCTTGCCGAGCGCCTTGCGGCGCCCCTGCTCGACCCGGCGCGGCGGGACCGTGCCGTTGTGGGCTTGCTCGCAGCCTATGTCGCGGTCTGGACCGTCTACGAGCTGATCGCGCATGCGAACCACGACCTGCACTTCGACATGAGCGAGGCGGTGGTGTGGTCCCAGCATCCCGCGCTCGGCTATCCGAAGCATCCGCCCATGCTGGCCTGGACCACCGGCCTGTGGTTCGCGGTCTTTCCCCGCGCCGATTGGGCCTTCTACCTGCTGGCGATGCTCTCGGCCGCCGTGGCGCTGTTGTTCATCTGGCGAGCGACCGAAGGGCGCCTGAGCGACGAGAAGCGGGTGGCGGCGCTGGCGCTCGCGACCTTCATACCGTTCTACAATTTCCTGGCGTTCAAATATAACGCCAACATGGTGCTGATCCCGTTCTGGGCGGCGACCGGCTACTTCTTCCTGCGCTCCTACGAGACCCGCGGCGTCGGCTACGCCGCGCTCGCCGGCGCGGCGGCGGCCGGCGCGATGCTCGGCAAATACTGGTCGGTCTCGCTGCTAGCCGGCCTCGTCATTGCGGCGCTGCTGGCGCCGCAACGCAAGGCCTACTTCCGGTCCGCCGCGCCA
>DASWSO010000184.1:0-2741 GCA_036402635.1 Xanthobacteraceae bacterium | reverse complement strand
CCCGGCACGCGGATGCGCTTGAACTTCATCTCCGGTGCGTTCAGCGGTTTGGTGGCGTCGAGCCCCATCTTGGCGCCGACCCCGTCGCGGGTCGAAGGATCGAGCCGCGAGCCCTGGCTTTCCGGCACGATCACGAGATCGCGGTCGGCCTGGAAGCGTGTCGCCACCGCCCACTCGACCTCGGCGGCATCGTGGATGTTGACGTCGTCGTCGACCACGATCACCTGCTTGACGTCGTAGTGGCCGGCGAACGCGCCCAGCATCACGTTCTTGGCCTCGCCCTCCTGCCGCTTGGCGAGCTGCACATACAGGTGATAGCGGCAGACGCCGCCGAGCGAGAGGTGCACGTCGCGCACGTTCGGAAAACTGCGCTGCAGATGATCGAGCAGCGTCGCCTCGCGCGGGATGCCGCCGAGCAGCAGGTGCTCGAGCCCGCCGCCGACGATGGTGTGGAACAGCGGGTCGCGCCGGTGCGTCACCGCGCTCACCTCGATCACGTGCCGGTCGGCGCGCTCGCCGTAATATTGCGGAAATTCGCCGAACGGCCCTTCCTGCTCGCGCACTTTCGGTAGCAGCCGGCCCTCGACCACGATCTCGGCCTCGGCCGGGACGCGAAGCTCGCTGGTGACGCATTTCGTCACCGGCAGCGGCCGCCCGTGCAGCGCGCCCGCGATCGTGAGCTCGTCGAAATCAATCGGCGCGATCGCCTGCGAGGCGAGCAGCGTCAGCGGGTCGACGCCGATGGCGATGGCGACGTCGAGCGGCTGCCCGGCCTTCTCCGCCATGTCGAAGAACATGTGGGTATGGCGCGGCAGCAGCAGCACGCCGAGCCGGTTCGGGCCGCTGAGCTGGCAGCGGTGGATGGAGACGTTCTGGACGCCGGTGCGCGGATTGCGGCTGATCATCAGCCCGGCCGTGATGTAGGCGCCGCTGTCGTGCTCGTTGTGGGTCGGCAGCGGCAGCAGCTTTTCGAGGTCGACGGTGCGGTGCACGACCTGCTGCGCCGGCGCGTCGCGGGTTTCCTGCCAGGCGAGCGGGTGGGTGGCGGCGTGGCGGAAGCGCGCCAGCACCTCCTTCGGCTCCACCCCCATCGCGTCCGCGATCCACTGCCGGTTGGAGACGAGCCCGGAGATCACCGGCATCGGATGGCCGCTCGGTCGCGGAAAAACCGTCGCCTTGGTGCCGTCGAGCCGCTTGGCGATGGCCGAGAGCTCAAACCGCAGGTCGACATTCGGCTTGGCGACCGCAAGCCGGCCGCGCGCCGAAAGGTGGTCGAGCCAGTCGCGCAGCGAGCGGACCGGCTGCGGTGCCGGGCCGGTTTCCGTCGCGGCGGCCGGTGGCCCGGCAACCGCGCGCGCGGTGGCGGCATCGATGGTGGTCATGGTCGCAATCCGAAGTTCACGGGTCCGCCATAACCTAGTTGATGCGGCGTCCGATCAGAAGCGATGATCGGGGCTGAGGAGACCGGATGCCCCCGCTGCAGCTCGACAATGCTTTCTGGCGTTTTTCGCTCGCCGTCTACGCGGCGCCCGGCGTCGCCGACCAATGCCTGGCGCTGCAGCGATCCCACGGGATCGACGTCAACCTGCTGCTGTTCGCCGCCTGGATCGGCGCGGAGCGCGGCACGGCGCTGAGCCAGGCGGACATGCAACGCTTCGCCGGCGCGGTCGAGGGTTGGCGTCAAACGGTGGTAGTTCCGCTGCGGAACCTGCGGCAGGCGATGAAACCGCTGGCAGAGATGCAGCATGCGGAGGCGGCGAGCCTCCGCCAGGAGATCGCAGCCAGCGAACTGCGCGCCGAGCAGATCGAACAGGCCATGCTGTTCGCCGCCGCCGCCGACCGGCCGGGCGGCTCCGATGCGGATCGAGAGACGCTGGTGCGGCGGAACGTCCGAACGCTGATGCAGACATATGCGCAACCGGACCAGGCCGCATGCGAGCGCCTGATTGTCGCCGCGCTCTCCACCCGCCCTGCGTGTTAGACCGCGGTTGCTCTTGAATCGTCATAGCCGGGCGAACCGGCGTCGCCCGCGCATGGCGGATTCGCTGACAGGGTTGCGCTCGCGCCGGCTGCGGCCTTATGCAAACCTCGGCATGCCGGCAACAGCATGCAGGTTTGAGGGAACGCCGTCCGCGATGGCCGAGACGCCGGTTGGCTGGGTGGGCCGCTCGATCGAGCGGGTCGAAGATGCCGCGCTGCTCACCGGGCGCGGCCGCTACATCGACGATCTGGGCGTGCGGCCCGGCACCCTGCATGCCGCGATCCTGCGCTCGCCGCATCCGCACGCGCATGTCCGCGCGATCGACACCGCGGCGGCGCTGCAGGCGCCCGGCGTCGCGGCCGTTATCACCGGTGCCGACGTGACGGCGGTGACGGCGAGCCTGGTGGTGGGCGTGAAGGCGCCGATCAGCTGTTGGCCGATCGCGGTCGAGCGCGTGCGCTATGTCGGCGAGCCGGTCGCCGTCGTGGTCGCAGCCGACCGCTATCTTGCCGAGGACGCGCTGGAACTGATCGCGGTCGACTACGATCCGCTGCCGGCCAATGTCGATCCGCGCGCCGCGCTGGATCCGGCAAGCCCGCTGCTGCACGATGGCCTTGGGTCCAACGTCGCGAGCGACCGCTCTTTCCGCTACGGCGACCCCGAGCGCGCGTTCGCCGACGCCGCGCACCGCATCGGCGTCTCCATCCATTACCCGCGCAACTCGTGCACCCCGATCGAGACCTACGGCGTGGTCGCCGAA
>DASWSO010000183.1:0-2003 GCA_036402635.1 Xanthobacteraceae bacterium | reverse complement strand
ATGATGTTGGCGTCGGAATCGACCTCCTCGCGGATGCGGGTGGCAGCCTCGTCGACCTCGTAGAGGGTGAGGTCGCGTCCGCCGGTGATGGAGACCAGGAGGCCGCGCGCGCCCTTCATCGAGACGTCGTCGATCAGCGGGTTGGAGATCGCGGCTTCCGCCGAGCGCAGCGCGCGCTTCTCGCCCGAGGCTTCGCCGGTGCCCATCATCGCCTTGCCCATCTCGCGCATGACGGCGCGGACGTCGGCGAAGTCGAGGTTGATGAGACCTTCCTTCACCATCAGGTCGGTGATGCAGGCGACGCCCGAATAGAGCACCTGGTCGGCCATCGCGAAGGCGTCCGCGAAGGTGGTCTTCTCGTTGGCGACCCGGAACAGGTTCTGGTTCGGGATGATCAGCAGCGTGTCGACCGCCTTCTGCAGCTCGGTGATGCCGGCCTCGGCGATGCGCATGCGGCGCACGCCTTCGAAGTGGAACGGCTTGGTCACCACGCCGACGGTGAGGATGCCCATCTCCTTGGCGCAGCGCGCCACCACCGGGGCGGCGCCGGTGCCGGTGCCGCCGCCCATGCCGGCGGTGACGAACACCATGTGGGCGCCCGAGAGGTGATCGCGGATCTCGTCGATCACCTCCTCGGCGGCGGCGCGGCCGACCTCCGGCTGCGAGCCGGCGCCGAGACCTTCGGTCACCTGCACGCCCATCTGGATGATGCGTTCCGCCTTCGACAGGCTGAGCGCCTGCGCGTCGGTATTGGCGACGACGAAGTCGACCCCCTGCAGGCCGGCCGTGATCATGTTGTTGACGGCGTTGCCGCCGGCACCGCCGGCCCCGAACACGGTGATACGCGGCTTCAGTTCCCGAACGTCGGGCATCTTCAGGTTGATCGTCATGGCTCTAGCCTCTCGAAAGCGCGGATGCGGGAGCATCGCTCGGGTGTGGCCGGTGCGCCGCCGGCCTCAGCGTCGTTGCTACTCGGGTCATCAGAAGCTCTCCCGCAGCCATCGTCCGACCCTCGTAATGTAGTTGTCCGTTCCGGTCATGAGCGGGCGCGCGCGCCGCGGCTCGAAGTGTTCGAGATAGGCGGTCTGCGGATAGACCAAGAGCCCGGCCGCGACCGCGAAGGCCGCGCCTTTGGCGGCTTCCGGCAAGCCGGCAATGCCGAGCGGGCGGCCGACCCGAACCTGGCGGTTGAGGATGCGGGTGGCGAGCTCGGGGAGCCCGTTGAGCTGGCTGCCGCCGCCGGTGAGCACGACGCCGCCGCGCGGGGTGGCGGCGAACGGCGAGCCGGCGAGCCGGTCGCGCAGCATCTCCAGAATCTCTTCGACGCGCGGCTTGACGATGCGGCTGAGCGCGGCCCGCGGCACCGCATGCGGCGCTTCGCGGTCGTCGCCGTGCGCGATGGTGATCATCTCGTGCTCGTCGCTGGAGCCGGCGAGCACGCTGCCGAACAGCGTCTTCACCCGCTCGGCGTCGGCGACGCGGATATTGAGGCCGCGCGCCAAGTCCATGGTGATGTGGCGGCCGCCGAGCGCGAAACCGTCGGCATGGACGAAGTGTCCGCCGGCGAACACCGCGATCGTGGTGGTGCCGGCGCCGATGTCGACGACGGCGGCGCCGAGGTCGGCCTCGTCGTCGCTCAAGGCCGCCAGCCCGGCGACGTAGGAGGTCGCCACCATCGCCTCGACGGCGAGATGGCTGCGCTCGACGCACAGCATCAGATTGCGCGCCGCGGCGGCTTCCAGCGTCACCACATGCATGTCGACGCCGAGCCGGCCGCCCAGCATGCCGCGCGGGTCGCGGATGCCGCGAGCGTCGTCGAGCGCATAGGCGATCGGCAGCGAGTGCAGCACCGCGCGTCCCTGCCGCAGCGAATGGCGGCTGCCGGCTTCGAGCACGCGCTCGATGTCGCCGTCGCCGACCGCAGGGCCCGAGGCATGCACGGTGGCGGCATAGAGATCGCTCGACAGACGCCCGGCCGACACGCCGACCACGACCGATTCCAG
>DASWSO010000182.1:0-2389 GCA_036402635.1 Xanthobacteraceae bacterium | reverse complement strand
GTTTGGATGAGCTCGCGGCTTACGCCAAGGCGCATCCCGGCGACGTGACGGTCGGCACCTCCGGCGTCGGCTCAGACGACCATCTGGCGATGCTCGCATTCGAGAAAATCGCCGGCGTGAAGATGACGCACGTGCCGTTCGGCGGCGCCGCACCGGTGCGCGGCGCACTCGAGGGCCGCCACATCGTGCTCGGGGCCGTGAACATCGGCGAGGCGAAGCAGTTCAGCGAAGCCGGCGCACCGTTCCGCAATCTCGGGCAGATGAGCCTGAAGCGCGTCGACATCGCTCCCGACGTGCCCACCTTCAAGGAACAAGGCTATGACATCGAGATGGCGTCGCTGCGCGGCATGGCGGCGCCGAAGGGCCTGCCCCCGGCCGTCCGGCAGCGCCTGGTCGAGGCGGTTGCGAAGGCCGCGGACGATCCGGAGTTCCGGGCCAAGATGAAGGCGACCTACTCGCCGCTGCGGTTCCTCGCGCCGGCCGAATATGCCGCCGTGCTGGAGAGTGCCGAGGCGCAGTTCCAGGCGCTGTGGCATGAGCACCCGTGGGCGGCGAAGTGACGGACCTGCCTAGCGCGTACCGAAGCGCTCGCTCGGCGGCGCGATCTCGGTGACGAGGTCGCGCACGAGCGTCTTGGCGGACAGCGGCTTGAGCACCATCTCGCGCGGCTCCAGCCGCGCCGTGCAGGCGTAGACCGGCTTGCCGTCCAGCTCCATCATGCATTCCTTGCACGCATTGGCGTTGATGCAGGAGAACCGGAACGCCAGGGTGGGGTCGGTGTGCACGCGGATCCAGCGCAGCGCATCGAGCACCGACTGCCCGCGCTCGAACGGCACGTCATGACTTTCCAGGCGGCCGCTTTCCGGGCTCTCGCCGCGCCAGACCTTCAGGTGTGCGATCTCGCTCATTGCGCTGCCTCCGCGACGGTGCGCGGCGACAGCGTGATATCGACCTGCCCGTCCCGCAGCCGGACCAGCTGACTGCGCTGCCAGTCCGGCAGCATGCCCGGAAAATCCTCCCGCTGGTGCGCTCCGCGGCTCTCGGTGCGGGCGATCGCCGTGCGTGTCACCACCTCGGCGACCAGCAGCATGTTGCGCAGATCGAGCCAGTCGAGCCGCTCCATGTCGAAAGCTTTGCCGCCGGGCGCGCGGGCGCCGAGCGCCTGCTTCAGCTCGGTGATTTTTCCCAAAGCGCCGCGCAGCTTCGGCTCGGTGCGCAGCGGGCCGACATCGCGCGCCATGGTGGTCTGCAGCTCCGCCAGCATCGCCGCGGTGTTGCAGCGGCCGGCTGACGCAGCGCCGCCCAGCATGTCGCGCGCCTGTTCGGCAATGGCCGGCCGGGCAGGGGGCTTGTTCGTCGCGCGCGCCTGTTCGGCGGCGGTGCGGCCGGCGCGGCGGCCGAACACCAGCGCCTCGGTGATGGCATTGCCGGACAGCCGGTTAGCGCCGTTGGCGCCGCCCACCACCTCGCCGGCGACGACCAAGCCCGGTAGCGGCGTCTGCATGCGCTCGTCGGCCGCCACGCCGCCCATGTGGTAGTGCGCGATCGGCGCGACTTCCACCGCCGTCTTGGTGAGATCGATGCCATTGGCCGCCAGCCGGTCGATCACCGGCCCGAACGCGCCGCGCAGCTCGCTCTCCGGCACATGCTGGAAGCTCAGATAGGCGCCGCCGTGCGGCGAGCCGCGGCCGGCTTCCACCTCCTTGATGATGGCGTAGGTCGCCAGGTCGCGCGTGAGCACGTACTTGCCGGCTTCGTCGGAACCGTATTGCGAGGTGAATTCCTGCATGGCGCCGTTGAGCAGCCGGCCGCCGAGCTTGTAGCGGAACGGATCCCACATGATCGGATCCATGCCGATGAGCCGCGGCGCCAGATGCCCGATCGGGAAGAACTGCACGAACTCCATGTCGACCAGCGGGGCGCCGGCCCGCAGCGCCAGCGCGTAGCCGTCGCCGCCCATATTGGCGGAGGCGCTGTTGCGCGCGTACAGCCGGGTCAATCCGCCCGTTGCCAGCACCGTGGCCTTGGCGGCGATGGTCACCAGCTCGCCGGTCGGCATGTGCAACGCCAGCGCGCCGGTGACGGCGCCGTCCTGCACCACCAGGTCGACGACGCAGAGATCGCCGGCCTTGCGGACGCCGGTGGCGCGGTTGAGCACGGTGCGCAGCGTGCGCGACACCGCCGGCCCGGTATTGAGGAAGTCCACGTAGACGCAGCGCGGGCGGTCATGCCCGGGCGCCATGGCGGCGGTGATATGGCCGTCCTTGCGGGCCCAGCCGACGCCCCATTCCTCCATCTCGCGGATGCAGTCCGGTCCTTCCTCGCACAGCAGGCGGGCGAGCGGCTCGTTGCAGAGCCCGCGCCCGGCCGCCAGCGTATCGTCGAAGTG
>DASWSO010000181.1:0-4944 GCA_036402635.1 Xanthobacteraceae bacterium | reverse complement strand
CCAGAGCCCCCACCGCTGCGTCCCTTGCGAAGCCGTTATCGTTGCCAGGCGAGAATGCTTCCGCAACGGCGGTGAGCTCCCCTCCCCCGCGTCAGCGGCGGGAAGGGAGTCGCGATAGGTCTGCGTGGAGGTCTATCGTGGCGCCGCAGCGCTAGGCCGCGACCGCGCCGAGCCGGTTCGGAATCTCGATCTCGAGTTCCAGCGTCGAGACGCCGCGGCCGCGATCCATCCGCACCTGCACCTTGTCGGGCTCGAACGAGATGTGCTTGGCCACCACGGCAATGATCTCCTCGCGCAGCAGTCCCAGAAGGTCGGGCTGGCTGCGCGCGACGCGCTCGTGCGCGAGCAGGATCTGCAGCCGCTCGCGTGCGGCCGGTGCCGATCCGCGTCGGCCAAAAAGGGCGAACAGGTTCATGCCGCTCTCCGTCCGAAGAATTTGTTCAGCAGGCCCTTCTTCTCGCGCGGGACATTCATGGCGATGGTCTCACCCTGCAGTCGCTTGGCGGCATCCATATAGGCCCGCGCCGGTGCGCTCAGCGCGTTGCTGAGAGTGACCGGCGAGCCGACGTTGGAAGCCTTCAGCACTTCCTCGCTCTCCGGGATAATGCCGAGCAGTGGTGTAGAAAGGATTTCCAGCACGTCCTCGATCGACAACATTTCGCCGCGAGCGGCGCGCGCCGCGTCGTAGCGGGTGATCAGGAGATGCTTCTCGATGCGCTCGCCCTTTTCGGCCCGCACGGTGCGGCTGTCGAGCATGCCGATGATGCGGTCGGAGTCGCGCACCGAGGACACTTCCGGATTGGTGACGATCACGGCCGCGTCGGCATAGCGCATCGCCAGGATGGCGCCGCGCTCGATCCCGGCCGGGCTGTCACAGATCACCCAGTCGAACTTCTCCTTCAGCTCGGCGATCACCCGCTCGACGCCCTTCTCGGTGAGCGCATCCTTGTCGCGCGTCTGCGAGGCGGGCAGTAGCCACAGGTTCTCGAGCCGCTTGTCCTTGATCAGCGCCTGCGACAGCTTGGCGACGCCGTGCACGACGTTGATGAGGTCGAACACGACCCGCCGCTCGGCGCCGAGGATCAGGTCGAGGTTGCGCAGGCCGACGTCGAAATCGACCACCACCACCTTCTGACCGGTTTGTGCCAGCGCGGCGCCGAGCGCCGCCGTCGTGGTGGTTTTACCAACCCCACCTTTGCCGGACGTCACCACCACTACCTTGGCCATTTCAAATCTCCAGCGCTTTCAGCTTAGGGCCGCTATCATCATGTTGCCGCCATCGAGCCACGCCTGCGTGGGCCGGTTGCGGAGCGTTACGTCGATTTCGTCTGCCGTGCGGTAGAAGCCGTCGATCGCCAGCAGCTCGGCTTCGATCTTGTGGCAGAAGATGCGCGCGCGCGGATTGCCGGTGGCGCCCGCCATGGCGCGCCCGCGCAGCGTTCCGTAAATGTGGATGGAGCCGCCCGCCACGACTTCGGCGCCGGATCCGACCGAGCCGAGCACGGTGACGTCGCCGTCGGCGAACACCACCGACTGGCCGGAGCGCACCGAGGTTTCGACCAGCAGCGAGGAGCTCTTCTTCGGCACCGCCGCCGCGGCGCGCTCGCCGTCGGCAGGCGGTTTCAGCTCGACGGTGCCGGACTTCTGATTGCCGACCAGCACCGGCGGCAGCTCGCGGCCGACCAGCGCCGGGTCGATGCCTTCGAGGGCGAGGATGCGGATGTCGCGCATTTCCAGGCTGAGGCTCAGATGCGCGATCCCGGCGGCATTGAGGGCGACCCCGGAAAGGTCGAGCACGATGGCGCGGCCGGCGAAAAATCCCGGCGAGCGCGCCAGCCATGCGTCGAGGTCGGCGAGCCAATCGGCGACCGGCGCCTCCGGCGTCAGCACGTACGCCATGTACGAGCGACCGATGAAGCGCATGGACTGGCGTTCACGAACAGCGGTCTGCACCACGGCGTCCCGACGGCAAGGATGAAACTCATCCTCACCGTGGAGCGCGTATGGTTAACACTGAGTTAAAGGCGCGTGCGCGGCCGCCGGTCGGTACGATTGCGGCGCGGCTGTTGCGCCGACGCTGCGGTCTGCCGGTCCGGGTGCTTCGGTCCCCGGAACGACACCGCGATGGCTACTTGTTGGCGTTCCAGATGTCGGTCGCGAGCTTCCAGTCGTCGCCGGCCTTCTGCCAGATCACGACATACTTGCCGGTGAGCTCCTGCGGCGGCGACGCCTTAGTGTTGAGCGAAAAGGTGCCGATCTCGCGTGCCCAGGCGCCGCCGAGCGGCGTCACCTCCACGGCGGTGAGCTTGGCGTCGGTGACCCCGTCCCCGGCCTTGGTCCAGAACGCCTGGATGCCGGGGCGGCCCTTGACCATCTCGGCACCGGGCGGCAGCAGGGTGGCATCCTCCGCATACATGCCGGCGACGGTCGCGTAATCGCCCTTGTTGAAGGCGGCCGCGAAGGCGTCGTTGTGCTTCTGGATCGTGGCCTTGTCCTGCGCGGCCGCGGGCGCCGCGAGCGCCAGGCCGATGCAGAGCGCGGTGGCCGCGAGCGTGGTTCCGATCAGGCGCATTGTCCCCTCCCCCTCCGGTCGACTGAGCCGAACCTCTTCCCGGATTGCGGACAAAGGGTGGCGGGCGGCCGCGCAGAGGCGACCCGCTAACCACGCTTCGACACAATCTTGTAATCGCCCGCACGTATAATCTGTCGGCTACGCGAACTTTCAGTCCCTCGGAGGGTTGATGAGGATTGGTCGCGTGAGGACGTGGAGCGAACGTGTGCTGGACGAAGACGGTCGCCCGCTGGGCTTCACATGGCGCTACACGCGCGCCGAGATCGTCGCCGACGGCGTCGTGCATGTTCTCGGCCTCGTGCTGGCGTTGGCCGGTGCGATCGCGCTGGTCCTGCTCACTTTGCATGCTTCGAACGGGATCAAGATCGCCTCCGCGCTGATCTACACCGCCGCGCTGATCGCGGTGCTCGGGCTCTCTGCCGCCTACAATCTGTGGCCGGTCTCGCCGCGCAAATGGCTGCTGCGCCGCTTCGACCATTCCGCGATCTATCTGCTGATCGCCGGCACCTACACGCCGTTCCTGCTGCACATGAAGGGCAGCATCGCGTCCACCGGGCTGCTGGTTGGCGTGTGGGCGGCCGCGGCCGTCGGCATCGCGCTGAAGTTGTTCTTGCCCGGCCGCTTCGACCGACTCTCGATTGCGCTATACCTGCTGCTCGGCTGGAGCGGCGTGCTGGCCTACGACACCCTCGTCAAGACGCTACCGGGCGAGACGCTGGCGCTGCTGGCGGCCGGCGGGCTACTCTACACCGTCGGCGTCATCTTCCACACCTGGCGGGGCCTGCGCTTCCAGAACGCGGTGTGGCACGGCTTCGTGCTGCTCGCCGCATTCTGCCACTATCTCGCGGTGCTCGACATGGTGGCGCTGGCCGACAACTGACGCCGGGTTCAGCGCTTGCGCGCTGCCGCGAAAGCGACGACATGGTGCCGTCCGCAAGGGGAGACGAGCACCATGACGCAGGCCGCCGCCGAGGAGATTCGCGCGCTCGAGGACCGCCGTTACGCCGCCATGCTGGCCGGGGACGCGGCCGTGCTCGACGAAGTGCTGGACCCGGAGCTGCGCTACACCCACTCGAGCGGCATCGTCGATACCAAGCCGAGCTACATCGACGGGGTGCGCCAGAAGCGCTGGGAGTACCAGTCGATCGACCGCACCGAGGAGACGATTGTGGTCCGGGGCGACGCCGCGCTGGTGTTCAACCGCTTCCGCGCCAGCATCAAGGTCAGCGGCACGCCGAAGGAACTCAACAATCGGATGCTCGCCGTCTGGTCGCGCGCGGGCGGCGCCTGGCGGCTGGTGGCGGTGCATTCCACGCCGGCCGGTGGGTAGGTGGCGGGGCGAAGCTAAGCACGCCGGAAGGCGACTGCCTTGATGTATGAGCGACCTTGATCGGCGCCTATGAAGCCGCCCATGTCCCGATGAACGTGTCTGACGGCGCTTGAAACGTCAGCAGTCCTGACCTATTCTGCCGCGGCGGCCTGCGGCTTCCTATATGTTGCGGCGGGGCGGCGGCTGTGTTGCGCTAGCCGGAGGGCGGCCGGAATCGGCACAAGCGCTCGGCCCGAGGGAGGCCCTGGCGATGATTTCCAATCGCGTCACGCTCGACGACAAATACGACCTCGAAAAAACCCGCGTCTTCGTGACCGGCTACCAGGCCATCATCCGTTCCTGCCTGATGCAGCACGAGCGCGACCGCCGCGCGGGGCTCAACACGGCCGGCTACGTCAGCGGCTACCGCGGCTCCCCGCTCGGCGGGCTCGACCAGCAGTTCTTGCGCGCCGCCAAGGCGCTGCAGCCGCATAACGTGGTGTTCCAGGCCGGCGTCAACGAGGACCTCGCCGCCACCGCCATCTGGGGCACGCAGCAGGCGGAGTTGCGCGGCGAAGGCAAGTACGACGGCGTGTTCGGCATCTGGTACGGCAAGGGCCCGGGCGTCGACCGCACCGGCGACGTCTTCCGCCACGCCAACCTCGCCGGCACCTCCACGCACGGCGGCGTGGTGGCGCTGATGGGCGACGACCACACGGCGGAATCCTCCACCACGGCGCACCAGTCGGAATTCCATTTCGTCGACGTGATGATGCCGATCCTGAACCCCGCCGGGGTGCAGGAGATCATCGATTACGGGCTCTATGGCTGGGCGCTGTCGCGCTATGCTGGCGTCTGGGTCGGGCTGAAATGCATGCACGAGACGGTGGAATCGACCGCCGTGGTCGACGGCGCGCTGGAACGCGTGAAGATCGTCACGCCCACCGACTTCGCGATGCCGGAGGGCGGGCTCAACATCCGGCTGGTCGACACGTTCCTCGGCCAGGAAGCGCGGCTGCACGACTACAAGCGTGACGCCATCCTCGCCTTCCTGCGCGTCAAC
>DASWSO010000180.1:0-2295 GCA_036402635.1 Xanthobacteraceae bacterium | reverse complement strand
GCTGCATCTCGGCAAGCCGCTCGGGTGGGAGGGCGAACAACAGCTCGTAATCGTCGCCGCCGGCAAGAATCGTCGGCAGCAGGTCCTCATCCGCTCCGACCGCGGCTTCCGCCGCTGCCGAGAGCGGCACCTGCGCGGTTTCGATTTCTGCGGATACGTCGGAAACGCGACACAGCTTGGCGAGGTCGCCCGCAAGTCCGTCCGAGAGGTCCATGGCGGCGGTGGCGAGCTGCCGCAGCGCATCGGCAAGCGCGTTACGCGGCTCCGGCAGCAGATAGCGGCGCGCCAGGTGCGCGCGCGCTGCCTCGGCGAGCCCGAGGCCGGCGAGCTTGTGCTGCCGCAGCCGCAATCCCAGTGCGGCGTCGCCGATGGTGCCGGTCACCATCACGAGGTCGCCCGGTCGGGCGCCTTTGCGCCGGACCATCTCGCCATGCGGCACCGTCCCGAACGCGGTGATCGAGACGAACAGCGGACCCGTGGTCCGCACCGTGTCGCCGCCCAGCAGTGGACAGCGGTAGGTCTCGGCATCCTCGCCGAGCCCGCGTGCGAAACCGGCCAGCCAGTCCGGGTCGACCTCCGGCAGCCCAAGCGCCAGCAGGAAACCCGCAGGCTCCGCCCCCTTGGCGGCGAGGTCGGAAAGATTCACCCGCAGCGCCTTGCGGGCCACCGCATCGGCTGGATCGGATGCGAAGAAATGCACGCCCGCCACGACCGCATCTTTGGTGACGATCAGGTCGTGACCCGGCGGGGGCGTGAACGCCGCCGCATCGTCGCTCAGCGCGAGCGCGCCGGGATGCCGCGCCAGCGGAGCGAAATAACGCGCGATCAGACGATCCTCGGCGGAGCCCTGCGGGTGCTCCGGCGCGGTCACGATTGCGGTCCCGCGCCGCGCTCGAATTCGGCTGCGCGCAACTGCCGCGCGATCTGGTCGAGCACCGCATTGACCATGCCGGCCTCGGTCGCATCCACGAACGCGTGGGCCACGTCGACATATTCCGAGACGATGACGCGGGCCGGGATGTCACGCTTGCTGTCGAGCTCGTAGGTGCCGGCGCGTAACACCGCGCGCAGCACCGCCTCGATGCGCTTGAGCGGCCAGCCTTTCGACAGCACGCCGTCGATCAGCGGGTCGAGCTTGCGCTGCACGCCGACCACCCCGCCGACGATATCGCGGAAGAACGCCGCTTCGGCCGGCAGATACTGCGAGCCCTCCACCTCCTGGCCGATCCAGTGGCTCTCGAACTCAGCGTAGATCTCGTTCAGGCCCTTGGCGGCGACGTCCATCTGGTAGAGCGCCTGCACGGCGGCGAGGCGCGCGGCGCCGCGGCGGTTCGCCTTGCGGTCCTCCTTGCGCTTGTTGTTCGCCTCGGCCATGCCCGTTCCTGTCTCAGCCGCGGCGCTTGAGCGCGATCAGCGCCAAGGCCGCGCGCGCGGCGTCGCCGCCCTTGTCGAGCTTGTCGCCGGAGGCGCGGGCGATCGCCTGCGCCTCCGTATCGACGGTGAGAATGCCGTTGCCGATCGGAAATCCCCGGCCCACCGCAATCAGCATCAGCGCGCGCGCGGACTCGCCGGCGACGATGTCGTAATGGCTGGTCTCGCCGCGAATGACGCAGCCGAGCGCCACTGCCCCATCATAGGCGCGGCCGCTACGTTCGGCGCCATCGAGCGCAATCGCGATCGCCTGCGGAATCTCCAGCGCACCCGGCACGCTGATGCGCTCCCAGGTGGCGCCGGCGCTCTCGATCGCACGCGCCGCGCCGGTCCACAGCATGGCGCTGATGTCCTGGTAGTACGGCGCCTCGACCACGAGCAGTCGCGCGCCCGACACTCGGTCGCTGGTATTGTCGCCGCGCCGAGGTTCGGACATGGAACGTTAAGCCCTTGAGGAACGCGGGTCGTGGTAGCAAGCGAACGGGCAGCGGAGCAAGGGCGCGGCGCTCAACCCTGCTGCATCAGCCGCGCCGCATAGCGCGCCATCAGGTCCACTTCCAGGTTGACAGCGTCGCCGGCGCGCAACGCACCGAACGTGGTCACCGCCAGCGTATGCGGGATGATCAGCACGGAAAACGTGTCGTTCTCGGCCGTGTTCACCGTCAACGAGACGCCGTCGAGCGCAACCGAGCCTTTCGCCGCGATGAAGCGCGCAAGCGGGGAGGGCACCCGGAAGGTGAGCCGCGCCATGTCGGTGAGGTCGTCGCGCGCGAGCAGCGTCGCCAAGCCATCGACATGGCCGGTGACGATATGGCCGCCGAGCTCGTCCCCGATCTTCAGCGCGCGCTCGAGGTTGACGCGCGC
>DASWSO010000179.1:0-8407 GCA_036402635.1 Xanthobacteraceae bacterium | reverse complement strand
CGCTTGGCTGCTCGGTTTCTGTACCCACGCGATGCTGAGCGCGCAGTCCCGCGCGATGCGGCTGATTGCGCATGTCCGTGCCGGTCTCGCGTCCCGCCACGATCATGACGTGCGGGAACTCGCCGACGGCGCCGAGCGGGTCGAGCCGCGCTGGCGGGATGCGCCGGCAGTCGAGCTTCCGGACGACGAGATCGAGGCGGAGGAGCCGGCTGCTCCGCGCGCCAGCACTCGGGTCGAGCGCGCCGCACCGAAGAAGCCGAAGCCCGTCGCGCGCAGCACGCGGCAGAACGAGGACGAATACGAACTGCCGCCACTCACGTTGCTGGCTGCCGTGAAGGTCGAGAAGGCGGCGCTGAGCGAGGCGCAGATCCAGGAGAACGCCACCGCGCTGGAAGGCGTTTTGGGCGACTTCGGCGTGCGCGGCGAGATCATCAACGCGCGCCCCGGCCCGGTGGTCACGCTGTACGAGCTGGAACCGGCGCCCGGCATCAAATCGTCGCGCGTGATCGGCCTCGCCGACGACATCGCGCGCTCGATGAGCGCGCTCTCGGCGCGTGTCGCCGTGGTGTCCGGCCGCAACGCCATCGGCATCGAGCTGCCCAATCCCAAGCGCGAGAAGGTCTTCCTGCGCGAGCTGCTCGCGGCCGACGAATACACCAACGCCAGCGCCAAGCTCGCGCTCTGCCTCGGCAAGACCATCGGCGGCGAGCCGGTGATCGTCGATCTGGCCCGCATGCCCCACCTGCTGATCGCCGGCACCACCGGCTCCGGCAAGTCGGTCGGCATCAACACCATGATCCTGAGCATCGTCTACCGCCTGCGGCCGGACCAGTGCCGGCTGATCATGGTCGATCCGAAGATGCTCGAACTCTCCGTCTACGACGGCATCCCGCACCTGCTCACCCCCGTCGTGACCGACCCCAAGAAGGCGGTGGTCGCGCTCAAGTGGGCGGTGAAGGAGATGGAGGACCGCTATCGCAAGATGTCGAAGCTCGGCGTGCGCAATCTCGACGGCTATAACGCGCGCGTGGTGGAGGCGAAGGCGAAGGGCGAGAGCCTCAGCCGCACCGTGCACACCGGCTACGACAAGGAATCCGGCGAGGCGATCTACGAGGAAGAGCTGCTCGAGCTCGAGCCGCTGCCGTTCATCGTGGTGATTGTCGACGAGATGGCCGACCTGATGATGGTGGCCGGCAAGGACATCGAGGGCGCCATCCAGCGGCTGGCGCAGATGGCGCGCGCCGCCGGCATCCACGTCATCCTGGCGACGCAGCGGCCCTCGGTCGATGTCATCACTGGCACCATCAAGGCGAATTTCCCGACCCGCATCTCGTTCCAGGTCACCTCCAAGATCGACAGCCGCACCATTCTTGGCGAGCAGGGCGCCGAGCAGCTGCTCGGCCAGGGCGACATGCTGTACATGGCCGGCGGCGGCCGCATCAGCCGCGTGCACGGTCCGTTCTGCTCCGACGAGGAAGTTGAGAAGATCGTCCGCCACCTGAAAACGCAAGGAACCCCGCAATACCTCGAAGCCGTCACCGCCGACAGCGACGAGGAGGACGAGGACGGCGCCGTGTTCGACGCCACCGCGATGGGCGGCGACGCGGCCCCCGACCTGTACGCACAAGCCGTGCAGGTGGTGCTGCGCGACCGCAAGGCATCGACCAGCTACATCCAGCGGCGGCTGCAGATCGGCTACAACCGCGCCGCCTCGCTGATGGAACGGATGGAGAAGGAAGGCATTGTTGGCCAGCCCAACCACGCCGGCAAGCGTGAGATCCTGATCGAAGAGGAAGTGGGGTAAGTGAGTCGCGCGTAAGCGCGGGATAGGGAATGCGATCGGGTGGAGAGCGCCGTTTCGGGCTTGCTTCTCCACAGGGTCTTGAAATGATAGAAGGCCTATAGAGGAGCCGGGCCGCGAAATCGCCATATCGGCCGGCTACGGGCCATCTACTTGCAATTCCTGGCGCACGCGGCCGGTCGGCCGCAGGAAGCGCGGAGAACATGATGCGACAGTGGTATTTGGTCTGCGTCGGTGTCGTTCTGGCGGTGCCGGTTTTCGGTTTCGCGCAGGCCGAGGTCCCGCAGCCCGGGAAGGCCCGGGCGAGCACCAGCGCAACCTCCAAGCTGCCGCCTCCGCCGGTGCTGCCGCAGAAGCAGCAGAACGCACAGAACATGCTGCCGACCCCAATCGCGCCGCCGAGCCGCGGCAGCGCGGTGCCACGTGGCCGCACGCTCGCGCTCGACGCGCAGCAGCGCGCCATGGTGGAGAAGATCAACGTCTATCTCGGCGGCGTGCAGACGCTGATGGGCGACTTCGTGCAGGTTGGGCCGGACGGCAGCCGCACCGACGGCAAGTTCTATCTGCAGAAACCCGGCCGCATGCGGTTCGAGTACAACTCGCCGAGCCCGCTGGAGCTGATCGCCGACGGCCGCTCGGTGGCGATTCGCGACCGCAAGCTCGCCACCCAGGATCTGCTGCTGCTGTCGCAGACGCCGCTGCGCTTCCTGTTGTCGGAGAAGATCGACCTCTTGAAGGAAGGCAACCTGGTCAACGTCTATTCCGATGACGTGTTCGTGACCGTGGTGCTGGAAGAGAAGCAGACGCTCGGCGGCACCCACCGCCTGATGCTGATGTTCAGCGCGCAGGACATGGCGCTGAAGCAGTGGACCGTGACCGACCCGCAGGGCTACGACACCACCGTCGCGCTCTACAACACCGACTCGGCGAAGAAGCCGGATCCGGGCCTGTTCAAGATCAACTACGAGCGCCTGCGCGACTGAGCGCACCCCCGCGCCTGTAAGATGGGTTGAGCCCAGCGAAACCCATCGCTCT
The DNA here is from genome assembly GCA_036402635.1 of Xanthobacteraceae bacterium. GTDB lineage: Bacteria > Pseudomonadota > Alphaproteobacteria > Rhizobiales > Xanthobacteraceae > DASWSO01. The sequence continues at coordinate 5,571 of DASWSO010000179.1, read as the reverse complement.
CGACACCAGCCTGTTGGGTTATGTGCGGGCCTGAGCATCGCGACCGACCTGACGGTACACGGGCCGCGCTAACCCCACCTACAGCGATGACCGGAGCACGCCATCGATGGCCGAGAAGCTGAAATTCTACTATTCGCCTGGCTCCTGCGCGCTCGCGTCGCACATCGCGCTGGAGGAAGCCGGCGCCGACTTCGAGCCGCTGCGGGTGGCACTCGCCAAGGGTGAGCAGAACACGCCGGAATACCGCCGCATCAATCCGAAGGGCCGGGTACCGGCGCTCGCCGACGGCGATTTCATCGTCACCGAGAACCCCGCCATCATGCGCTTCGTCGCGCGCCGCTATCCGGGCGCAAAGCTGTGGCCGGACGACCCGCGCGAGGAGGCGCGCTGCGCCGAGTGGCTCGCCTGGATCTCGTCCACGATCCACGTCGCCTATGCGCATATCCGCCGCGCCGAGCGTTATGCCAGCGATCCGACCGCTATCGAGAACGTGAAGCAGAAGGGGCGCGAGACCTGCCGCGAATACTGGGCCGCGGTGGACGAGCGGATCGCGCGGCACCCCTGGGCCGCCGGGCGGACCTATTCGGTCGCCGACGGCTACGCGCAGGTTTTTTGGAACTGGGGCCAGGGGCCGGTGCTCGGCTTTGACATGGCCAAGGACTATCCGAACTGGACCGCGCATGCGCGCCGCATGGCCGAGCGTCCGGCAGTGCAGCGCGCCTTCGCCCGCGAGGAACTGCCGCTGCCCGTCTGATCTCGGCGGTTCCTGTCTCCCACAGATGCGGCATCGGAGGTGCCATGCCTCCCCGCCCGGCATCGGATGTTTCCGATGTCGGCCAGCGTTGATGCCGCTTGCTCTTCGCTTCGGTTGTCCTTTCGCTGGCTCTTGCCGAGAGCGCGCTCCGCGAATAGCTGTGCGGGAGCCACAACGCGCGTTCCCGCCGGGACGCGCTTTTCTTATTGAGCCGCGATGCAGCTGAAAGTCACGACCTGGAACATCAATTCGGTGCGCCTGCGCATCGACTTGGTGGCGAAGTTCATCAAGGCGGTGCGCCCGGACGTGCTCTGCCTGCAGGAGACCAAGTGCCCGGACGACCGCTTCCCGCTGAAGCGGCTGAAGCGGCTCGGCTACGAGCACGTCGCGCTCAACGGGCAGAAGGGCTACCATGGCGTCGTGGTCGCCTCGCGCCTCCCGTTCGAATCCAAGACGACCGAGGGTTTCTGCGGCAAGATCGACTGCCGGCACGTCGCGGTGACGTTCGGCGAGCGCGCCGGCCTGCGCGATCCGCTCACTGTGCATAATTTTTATGTGCCGGCCGGCGGCGACATCCCGGACCCGGAGGTGAACCCGAAGTTCGCCCACAAGCTCTCGTTCCTCGACGAGATGCGCGCGCATGCAATGCTGCGGCCGGCGGCGGGGGAGCGGGCGATCCTGGTCGGCGACCTCAATGTCGCGCCGCTCGAGCACGACGTCTGGAGCCACAAGCAGATGGGCCGCGTCGTCTCGCACACGCCGGTCGAATGCGAGAAGCTCAGGGCGGTCTGCCATGCCGGCGGTTGGGTTGACGCGATGCGCACGCTGGTGCCGGAACCGGAGAAGCTCTTCACCTGGTGGAGCTACCGCTCGCCGGACTGGAAGACCGCCGACAAGGGCCGCCGGCTCGACCACATCTGGGTCAGCCCGCAGCTCGGCGACCGCGTGTCCGCACTGCGGGTGGCCAAGGAAGCGCGCGGCTGGGAGCGCCCATCCGACCACGTCCCGGTGACTGCGACCTTTGAGGCGTGATCAGCTGCCGGTTCTTCGCAGCGGCGCGGCTTTGCCGAAGCGTTCGTCGAACGAGTAGCCGGAGCCGCGCACCGTCCGGATAGGATCCGCGTTGTGGCCGCGGTTGAGCAGCTTGCGGAGCCGTCCGACGTGGACATCGACAGTGCGCTCGTCGATATAGATTTCGCGCCCCCACACTCCGTCCAGCAGTTGCTCGCGCGAAAAAACCCGGCCGGGACTTTGCATGAAGTATTCCAACAACCGGAATTCGGTCGGGCCTAGTCCGACCTCGCGGCCGCCGCGAAATACCCGCTTCCGCTCGCGATCCAGTTCGAGGTCCCCGGCCGCGAGCGTGTTGGCGACCCGCTCCGGCTTGGCGCGGCGCAGGAGCGCACGCACGCGGGCGAGGAATTCCGGCACCGAGAACGGCTTGACGATGTAGTCGTCGGCTCCGGTGGCGAGGCCCCGCAGCCGCTCGGATTCCTCGCCACGCGCCGTCAGCATGACGATCGGAAGCTGCGCGGTTTGCGGCCGCGCCCGCAGCCGCCGGCAAAGTTCGATGCCGGACAGGCCCGGCAGCATCCAGTCCAGCACCAGCAGGTCGGGGACGACCTCCTGCAACTTCACTTCCGCCTCGTCGCCGCGCGCGACGGCGTCGACCTCATAGCCTTCGGCCTCGAGGTTGTAGCGGAGCAGCATGGTCAGCGGCTGCTCGTCTTCCACGATCAGGATGCGTGGGGTCGCCATGGTGATCCCAAAGCTGCGCCTGCGGCGCCCCTCTCAACTGGGGAAGGGCACACTTGTGAGGCTGGTCATGTCGCTCTTCGGCCGTTCGTCCATGATCGGCCGCCCTTCCACCATGTAGTGCACCGTTTCGGCGATGTTGGTGGCGTGATCGCCCATCCGCTCGATGTTCTTGGCGCAGAACAGCAGGTGGATGCAGAACGTGATGTTGCGCGGATCTTCCATCATGTAGGTGAGGAGTTCGCGGAACAGCGAATTGTTGACCGCGTCGATCGCCTCGTCGCCCTTCCAGACTTCCAGCGCTTCGGTGATGTCGCGCTTGGCGTAGGCGTCGAGCACCTGCTTGAGCGCGGACAACACCTGGTCCGCCATGCTCTCGACGCCGCGCATCACCGTGGGCAGCCGGAAGTCCGTACCCAGCGCGACCACGCGCTTGGCGATGTTCTTGGCGAGATCGCCTACCCGCTCCAGATCGCTGGAGACGCGCAACGCCGCCACGATCTCGCGCAGGTCGACCGCCATCGGCTGCCGACGGGCGATAATGAGGACGCCCTTCTCCTCGATCTCGCGCTGCAACGCGTCGATAGCGGCGTCGCCCGCAATGATCTGTTGGGCGAGCGTGCTGTCGCGGTTGGCGAGCGCGTCGACCGCGTCGGCGATCTGCTTCTCCGCCAGCCCGCCCATCTCGGCGACCATCCGCTGCAGCTCGTGCAGATCGGCGTCGAAAGCCTTGATCGTATGCTCGGCCATGGCCTTATCCTCCGTTCTCGCCGCGTCAGCCAAAGCGCCCGGTGATGTAGTCTTGCGTGCGCTTGTCGTGCGGCGCCGTGAACATCTTGCTGGTGGAGTCGAACTCGACCAGCTCGCCCAGATACATGAAGGCGGTGTAGTCCGAGACGCGGGCGGCCTGCTGCATGTTGTGGGTCACGATCGCGATCGTGTAATCGGCCTTCAGTTCGTCGATCAGGCCCTCGATCTTCGCGGTCGAGATCGGGTCGAGCGCAGACGCCGGCTCGTCGAGCAGGATGACCTCGGGCCGGACCGCGACCGTGCGGGCGATACAGAGCCGCTGCTGCTGGCCGCCCGATAGGCTCAGCCCGCTGCTGGCGAGCTTGTCCTTCACCTCGTCCCACAGCGCGGCGCGGCGCAGCGCGGTTTCCACCCGCGCGTCGAGCTCCGCGCGCGCGAGCTTCTCGTAGAGGCGGATGCCGAACGCGACATTCTCGTAGATCGACATCGGGAACGGCGTGGGTTTCTGAAAAACCATGCCGACGCGGGCGCGCAGCAGGTTCACGTCCTGGGACTCGTCGAGGATGTTCTGTCCGTCGAGCAGCACCTCGCCCTCGGCGCGCTGGTTCGGATAAAGATCGTAGATGCGGTTCATCACGCGCAGCAGCGTCGACTTGCCGCAGCCGGACGGGCCGATGAACGCCGTCACCATGCGGGCGTACAGCGGCACCGAGATGTCCTTCAGCGCTTGGGTCTCGCCGTAATAGAAATCCAGGTGGCGAACGCTGATCTTCTCGATCTTCGCGGCTTCGCTCGGCCGGTTCAGGAGCTCGGGTGCGACCGCAGCGGCGATCATGACGGTTTCCTTCCGGCGGCGAGGATGCGGGCGATGATACTGAGCGCCAGCACCGCCAATGTAATCATCAGCGCGCCGGTCCACGCCAATTGCTGCCAATCGGCGTAGGGGCTGAGCGCGAACTGGAAAATGACAACCGGCAGGCTCGCCATTGGCGCGTTCATATTGAGGCTGAAGAACTGGTTGTTGAGCGCGGTGAACAGCAGCGGCGCGGTCTCGCCGCTGACCCGCGCGATCGCGAGCAGCACGCCCGTCAGCATGCCGGCGCTCGCCGCCCGGTAAGCGATGCGGGTGATCATGACCGAGCGCGGCATGCCGATCGACGCCGCCGCTTCGCGCAGCTGGTTGGGGACCAGGATCAGCATGTCCTCGGTGGTGCGCACGACCACCGGAATGACGATCACCGCCAACGCGACGGCGCCCGCATAGCCCGAGAAGTGGCCGAGCGGCGCCACCATCACCTCGTAGACGAACAGGCCGATGACGATCGAGGGCGCGCTCAGCAGAATGTCGTTGATGAAGCGGATCACATGGGTCAGCCGCTCGTAGCGGCCATATTCCGCCATATAGGTCCCGGCCAGAATGCCGATCGGCGTGCCGATCAGCACGGCCAAGCCGGTCATCAGCAGGCTGCCGACGATCGCGTTGAGAAGCCCGCCGGCGGAGCCGGGCGGGGGCGTCATTTCGGTGAAGGCGCGCACCGACAAGCCGGAAAGGCCTTCCCACAGCAGCACACCCAAGATCAGCACCAGCCAGCCCAGGCCCACCGCGGTGGCGACAACGGAAAGGCCCATCGCCACGGCATTGCGGCGGCGCCGGATGTTGTAAAGCGTCATGTCAGCCCCCCAGCCGCCGCTCGATGCGCACCAGCAGGTAGCGCGCGATCGCGAGCACCGTGAAGGTGATGACGAACAGGATCAGCCCGAGAGCGATCAACGACGACGTGTAGAGGTCGCCGACCGCTTCGGTGAATTCGTTGGCGATGGTGGCCGAAATCGTGGTGCCGGGCTGCAGGATCGAGGGCGAGATCTTGTGGGCGTTGCCGATCACGAAGGTGACCGCCATGGTTTCGCCGAGCGCCCGGCCCAGTCCGAGCATGATGCCGCCGATCACACCCACCCGCGCGTAAGGAAGCACGACATAACGCAGCACCTCCCACCTGGTGCTGCCGATCCCGTAAGCCGCCTCCTTCAAGACTGGCGGCACCGCGTCGAAAACATCGCGTGAGATCGAGGTGATGAACGGCAGCACCATGACGGCGAGGATCAAGCCCGCCGTGAGAATGCCGATGCCGTAGGGCGGCCCCGCAAACAGCGACGACAGGATCGGAACAGGTTCAAACAGGGCGATCAAGGCCGGCTGAACGGTCCGCTGCAGGAACGGCGCGAACACGAACAGACCCCAGAGGCCGTAGATGATGCTGGGGATGCCGGCGAGCAGCTCGATCGCGATGCCGATCGGGCGCCGCAGCCAGAGC
>DASWSO010000178.1:0-2334 GCA_036402635.1 Xanthobacteraceae bacterium | reverse complement strand
GTTCAGCCCGATGGCGATGAAGTTGCGGGTGCCGGCGACGCAGGCGCCGAGGCGCGGATTGCCGCGCACGGGCGGAAGCTTGTCGACCTTCAGCTTGGCGAGCTTGGCGAGGCTCTTGGCGCTCAGCGCCTCGCCCGCGATCTCGGAGACGTAGTCCGACAGATCGCGGATGCGGCCGTCGGAGCCGACGATCCCCGGCTTCTCGCGGCCCGGCTGGCCGAAGCGGACGAGCTTCATAGTGATCTCCTGGAAAGGCATTGGTTGGAAAGCGCGCGATCATCGTCGCGGCCCGGCGCCCTGTAAAGCGCGCAGCTGCTGTTAGCGCGATTTCACTCCGGTGTCATTCCGGCGAGCGCAAGCGAGAGCCGGACTGACGACGCGCGGGACGACGCTGGAGTTACATCGTGCCCGGGAAGCGGCCGCCGTCGATCAAGACGCTCTGCCCGGTGATGTAGCCGGCGTGCACCGAGCACAGGAATGCGCAGGTTGCGCCGAATTCGTTGGCCTCACCGACGCGCTTCGCCGGCACCATGTCGATCGCCTCGGCGCGCGCCTGCTCGAACGGGACGTTGCGCTTCTTGGCGGTCCCGGTGATGCCGCTGCGCCAGCGGTCGGTGTCGAAGATGCCCGGCAGCAGGTTGTTGATGGTCACGCCAGAGCCGGCGACCGAGCGCGCCACGCCGGCGAGGAAGCCGGTCAGCCCGGCGCGCGCGCCGGATGAAAGGTCGAGGCCGGGAATCGGGTTCTTCACCGAGCCCGACGTGATGTTGACGATGCGGCCGAAGCGCCGCGCCATCATCGGGTCGACCACCTTCTGGATCAGCTCGATCGCGGTGACCATGTTGGCGATCACGCCCTGGATCATCTGCTCGCGATCGATCTCGCGGAAGTCGCGGAACGGCGGGCCGGCATTGTTGTTCACCAGGATGTCGGGTTGCGGGCAGGCGGCGAGCAGCTTGGCCTGACCCTCGGCGGTGCTGACGTCGCCGGCGATCGCCGTCACCTTCGCCCCGGTCTTCTTGCGGATCGCGGCGGCGACCTCTTCCAGCGCAGCGGCGTCGCGGCCGTTGATCACCACCTCGCATCCGGCTTCCGCCAGCCGCTCCGCGCAGGCGCGGCCGAGCCCCTTGCTGGACGCGCAGACGATCGCCTTGCGGCCCGCAATCCCGAGATCCATCGGCAGAACTCCCTTTGCTTTGAATGGGCCGCGGCACTGCGGCTAACGGAAGCGCGAGCATACGGCAAAGCCGCACGCGCGCCAGCAGGGGATCGCACGCGCCTGCGTGTCGCCATGCGCCGCCGCAACCGGACGCCTGCTCGTCTTGCAAACCGCACACCTGCGCCGTACGGTCGCGCTCCTGCCTGCTTAATTCCACATGAGGCGTTGCGCGTGAGACTGAAGAACAAGGTGGCTGTCGTCACCGGCGGCGGCCGCGGCATCGGCCGCGACATCGTGCTCGCTTACGCGCGCGAAGGCGCGCACGTCGTCGTCAACGACGTCGACCCCGCCACTTGCGAAGCGACCGCCAAGGAGGCCGCCGCGCTCGGCAGCAACAGCCTCGGCGTCGCCGCCGACATGTCGAAGTCGGCCGACATCACGCGCCTGATCGAAACCACCGTAAAGGAGCGCGGCCGCGTCGACATCCTCGTAAACAACGCGATGCGCATCGTGCCCGGCAAGCTCGAAGAGCTGCCGGAGGCGGCGTGGGACACCACGATGAATATCGGCCTGAAGGGCGCGTTCCTGGTGAGCCAGGCGGCCGCGCGCCACATGATCCCGCAGCGCTCCGGCGTCATCGTCAACATCGCGTCGATCGCCGGCCTGTTCCCATACAACTGGGCGGGCGCCTACAGCGTCGTGAAGGCCGGGCTATTGATGCTGACCAAGCTGCAGGCGATGGAATGGGCGCCGTACGGCATCCGCGCCAACGCCATCACGCCCGGCTACATCCGCACGCCCGGCACCGAGGCGATGTACGCCGATCCGGAAATCTACGAGGGCCGCCGCAAGGGCGTGCCGATGGGCCGCGTCGGCTCCGGCGAGGACGTCACCGGTGTCGCGGTTTTCCTCGCTTCCGACGATTCGCGGTACACGACCGGCAGCGTGGTCGGCGCCGACGGCGGACAGGCAGTCGGATATTTCCTGTCGGTGCCAGGCCGGCGCTTCTCCGGCGGCCGCATCGACTGAGCGTAGCCCGCATGGAGCGAAGCGTAATGCGGGTTTGATGACAGACTTGCCCCGGGTGTCGCTGCGCTCCATCCGGGCTACACTCGACACAAGGTGAAGCATTTCACGCGCGCCGTCTGCGACGGCGTGCATCGGAGGGAGGGGAG
>DASWSO010000177.1:0-6754 GCA_036402635.1 Xanthobacteraceae bacterium | reverse complement strand
CCGCTCGCGCTGGTCGGGCTCTCGTTCGGCGCGCCGGAATACTTCTCGCTGCTGGTGCTCGGGCTGATCGCCGCCGTGGTGCTGGCGCACGGCTCCGTGCTCAAGGCGGTCGCCATGATCATCCTCGGGCTGCTGCTGGGTCTGGTCGGCACCGACGGCAATACCGGCGGCACCCGCTTCACCTTCGGCGTCACCGCGCTGATGGACGGCGTCGACTTCGTGCCGCTCGCCATCGGCATCTTCGGCATCGGCGAAATCATCTCCAACCTGACGCAGCCGGAACACCGGCGCGCGCTGATCACCACCAAGGTCACCAACCTCTGGCCGACGCGGGACGATTTCAACAGGGCTTGGCCGGCGGTGCTGCGCGGCACCGGGCTCGGTGGCCTGCTTGGCATCCTGCCGGGCGGCGGCGCCGTGCTCTCCTCGTTCGCGGCGTACGCGCTGGAAAAGAAGATCGCGCGCGACCCATCGAAGTTCGGCAAGGGCGCAGTCGAGGGCGTCGCCGGACCGGAATCGGCCAACAACGCCGCCGCACAGACCTCGTTCATCCCGATGCTGACCCTCGGCATCCCGGGCAACGCCACGATGGCGCTGATGGTGGGCGCGCTCACCATCCACGGGATCCAGCCCGGCCCGCAAGTGATGACCGAGCGCCCCGCTTTGTTCTGGGGCCTGATCGCCTCGATGTGGCTCGGCAACCTGATGCTGGTCGTGATCAACCTGCCGCTGATCGGCATCTGGGTGCAGTTGCTGCGGGTTCCGTATCGGCTGCTCTATCTCGCGATCCTGCTGTTCTGCGGCATCGGGGTCTACACGGTGAACAACAGCACCGCCGCCGTGATGATGGCGGCCGTATTCGGCCTCATGGGCTACGTGTTCATCCGCCTGCAGTGCGAGCCGGCGCCGATGCTGCTCGGCTTCGTGCTCGGCCCGCTGATGGAGGAGAATTTGCGCCGCGCCATGCGCATCTCCAGCGGCGATCCGATGATCTTCGTGCAGCGCCCGATCAGCCTCGGCCTGCTGATCGCGGCCGCGCTGCTGCTGGTGGTGGTGATGCTGCCGGCGATCCGCTCGAAGCGCGAGGAGGCGTTCGCCGGGGAGGCGTAGGGCGCGTCAGTCGCGCAGGCCGGTGTCGGTCGCCACCACCATCATGGTGGCGGTCATCAGCGCCACCTGCTTCGACGCGCCGCCCTCGTGCGCGAACACCTCGCCGAGGCAGACCATCAGCTTGCGTCCGGGCCGGATGACGCGCCCGTGCGCGAGCAGGTAGTCGCCGCGCGCCGGCGCCATCAGGTTGAGCTTGAACTCGACGGTGAGCACCGCCGCGTCCTCCGGCATCAGCGAGAGCGCCGCGTAGCCGCAGGCGCTGTCGACGATCGCCGCTATCATGCCGGCATGGACGAAGCCGTGCTGCTGCGTGTTCCCGGCATCGTACGGCAGCCGCACCGTGACCTCGCCGGCGCGCACCGCGTCGATGCTGGCGCCGATCGTCGCCATCGCCTGCTGGCGGCCGAAGCTCTCGCGCACCCGCTGTTCGGCATCGGCTGTCATCTGCAGTTACCTGTGTGCGCCGGACGCGGTGCGGCAGAGCGGAGGCACGCTGCGCCGCGCCCGGGATATCGCTAATTCAGCCAGCGCACCAGCGCCAGCGTCAGGGCGGGAAACATCGTGAGGATCATCAGGCGGACGATATCGGCGCAGACGAAAGGAAGGACACCGCGATAGGTCGCGGCGAGTGGCACGTCGCGCGCGATCGCCGAGACCACGAAGACATTGAGCCCGATCGGCGGCGCGGTGAGACCGATGCCAACCACCGAGAGGATCAGAATGCCGAACCAGATGCCGACCTCATCGGGCGGCAGGCCGAAATCGAGCACCGAGACGATCGGGAAGAACACCGGCAAGGTCAGCAGGATCATCGCCAGCTCGTCCATCACGGCGCCGAGCAGGATGTAGAAGATCATCAGCGCGAACATGATCCCGTAGGGCGACAGGCCGGAGGTGGCGACCAGCTCGGCCGCCTTCTGCGGCAGCTGCGAGAGCGCCAGGAAAGCGTCGAACACCTCCGCGCCGAGCAGGATGGCGAAGATCATCGCCGACGTTTCCGCCGTCTGCACGAAGCTGAGCTTGAAATCGCTCCAGCTCATTGCCCGCTGCAGCAGGCCAACCAGCAGCATCGCGACCGTGCCCACGGCGGCGGCCTCGGTCGGGGTGAACACGCCCGCATAGATGCCGCCAAGCACAATGACGATCACCGAAATCGCCGGCCACACGCCAAGCACCGTCCGCAGCCGGTGCTCGATCGCGATTTTGCTCTGGGTCGGCGCCAGCGCCGGCTTCAGGTGCACCACGATCGCGATCACGGCGCAGTAGAACGCGACACCGATCAGCCCGGGAATCAGCGCTGCCTGAAACAGCTTCGCGATGTTCTGCTCGGTCACAATCGCGTAGACGACCAGCACGATCGAGGGCGGGATCAGCAGGTCGACGACACCACCGATGGCGATGGTTCCGGTTGCGAAGCCCGGCTCGTAGCCGTAGCGGCGCAATTCCGGCAGCGCGGCGCGCCCGAACGTCGCCGTGGTCGCGACCGACGAGCCGCAGATCGCGCCGAACACCGTGCAGGCGCCGATCACCGCATAAGCCAGTCCGCCACGCAGGTGTCCGACGACCGCGCGCGCGGCCGCGAACAGATCGCGCGCAAGGCCGGAACGTTCCGCAAACATCCCCATCAGGATGAACAGCGGAATCACCGACAGCGTGTAGTTGGAAAAAAGGTAGTACGGCGTCGACTTCATGTAGTTGAGGAACGGGTCGAGGCCGGCGAGGTAGACGTAACCGCAGCTGCCGGTGACCAGCATCGCCAGCCCGACCGGCATGCGCAGCGCGATCAGCACCAGCATGGCGACGAAGCCGACGCCCGCCACCCCGAGCTGCGTCATCGCGGCGCCCGCAACAGCTTGATCGCGGTCCAGACGGACACCACCGCCAGCAGCGCCGCCATCGCGGCGCAGGCCGCGATCGCCCAGCCGATCGGCAGCCCGAGCATCATCGAGACGGTGTTGCTGCGCACTGTGTCGTAGGCGCCGAGCCCGAGACGCCACGCGAGCATGGCGGCGAAGCCGGCATAGACAAGGTCCCACAGTGCATCGAGCGCCGCCTGCGCGCGAGGCGGCAGCCACCACGTGAACGTGTCGACCATGATGTTGCCGCGGTGCAGCTGGCAGAGCGGCAGGAACGAGAACACGGCGAGCGCCGTCGCGATCTGCACCAGCTCAATGTCGCCTGATATCGAATTGGAAAATAGCCAGCGCATGACCACGCTGACCACGACCATGACGGCGGTCGCCAGCATCAGCAGGCCGCCGAGGACAGCCAGCGGCCGGGTCACGGCGGCAAGCGCACGCTCCCCGGCCGTCCGGCCGTCCTCCGTCGCCCCCGCGACAGCCATGGAACCTCAGGTCTGCTGAGCGTGCTTGTTCACCAGGGACCGCGCGGTGTCCAGGAGCTTGCCGCTGTCGAGCCCGCGTTCCTTCGCCTGCTTGAGCCAGGCGTCGACCACCGGCTCGGTCGCCTTCACCCAGCGGGCCTTCTCGTCTTGTGCGATCGACGTGACCGTGTTGCCGCGCTTGCGCACCATCTCCTCGACCACCTTGGCTTGGTCGTCCCACATCTGGCCGGCCATGACGGCGGCGACCAGGCCCGAATTCTTGTCGATCGCCTGCTTCAGCTCCGGAGCTAGCGACTCGTACCTGGCCTTGTTCATCGCGATGATGAAGGTCGCGGTGTAAAGCGTTGGCGAACCAGGGATGTCGGTGTGGAACTTGAGCAGCTCGTGGACCTTCACGGCCGGCACCACTTCCCACGGGATGACGCAGCCGTCGAGCACGCGCTGGGCCAGCGATTCCGGCAGTTGCGGGATCGGCATCGGAATGCCGTTGGCGCCGAGCGCCTTCAGCGCGTCGCCGGCCAGCCGCGTCGGCGAGCGCAGCTTCAGCCCTCGCAGATCCTCCATCGTCTTGACGGCGCGATTGGTGTGGATCAAGCCGCCGTCGTGCGCCCAGACGCAGATCGGATGCACTTCCTTGAATTCTTCCTTCAGGAACGGCGTCGTCTCGTAGAACTCCTGCACCGCCTTGGCATTCGGCACCGCGAGCTTGGCGGCGACAAATGGCAGCTCGAACACCTCGATCGCCGGAAAGCGTCCGGCGGTGCTGCCTGGCAGCGTCCAGACGATGTCGACCACGCCGTCGCGAGCTTGATCGTAGAGTTGCGGCTGGGTGCCGCCGAGCTGCATCGACGGATACACGTCGATCTTGATGCGGTTGCCGGAATCCGCCTCCACCTTCTTCGCCCACGGCACCAGCAGCTTGCCGTGGGCGTTGGAGACAGGTGGCAGGAAGTGGTGCAGCTTCAGCGTCACCTGCGGGGTCTGACCCCAGGCGGTACGCATCACCGCGGGCGCCGCAACGGTGGCCCCGGCAAGCTGCAGAAGACGACGACGGGCAAGGTTCATCGCATTCCTCCCGGGCGAAACGGTTCTACGACCGCTTGTCTTGCGCGCTATGGTAGCGGAATTTCGCCGGGATGCTACGCCCGCGCGTACCGTCGCAAGACCTCCTCGGTTCGGGAACAGCCGGTTAATTCAGGCGGCTGGGACGATCCGGATTGAAAGGAGCCGAGGACGCGCCGGCGCCGTGCGGGTCCAGCTGCATCGCGGCGGCGGATCGGGACGTTTCCCGTGCGGCAGCTTCGGCAGCTTGGCGGCGATAGCTCATCACGCTCAGCGGCAGCGCCGCCAGGTACGCGAGCGTGCCAACCGTGAGCACCGCCCACGGATAGCTGATCAGCAGGGCGACGAAGAGCACCACCAGGATGAACACCGGCAGCACCATCTCGGGCGGCACCCGCCCGGCCTTCTTGCCGGAGAAGACCGGCAGCTTCGACACCATCAGCAAGGCGATCACGAGCGTATAGACCAGCGTGAAGCCGACCAGGATCTTGCCCATGCCGACCCCGAGGAAGTTCAGGTAGATCGGCAGCAAGACCGTGATAGCGCCGGCCGGCGCCGGCACGCCGGTGAAGAAGTTCGCGGCGTAAGCCGGCTTGTTGGGATCGTCGATCGCCACGTTGAAGCGGGCGAGCCGCAGCGCGGCGCAGATCGCGAACACCATGGCGGCGATCCAGCCGGCGGATTTGAACTCGTTCAGCCCCCAGAAATACAGGATCAGCCCGGGCGCGACGCCGAAGTTGAAGAAATCCGCCAGGCTGTCGAGCTCGGCGCCGAACTTCGATGTGCCGCGCAGCAGCCGCGCGACGCGGCCGTCCACCCCGTCGAGCGCGGCCGCGAACACGATCGCGGCAAGCGCATATTCCAGCTTGCCCTCCCATGCCATCCGGATGCCGGTGAGCCCGGCGCAGAGCGCCAGCAGCGTGATGACGTTGGGCACGAGCGTGCGCACCGGGATGGCGCGGAAGCGGCGCCGGCGGTTCTCACTGCGTTCCGGGTCGAAGGGCGGAAACATGCCGGCACCTATAGCATCGGGGCGCGGTTGCCGCCATGCGGCGACAAGTCCGCACGACGCCAGGTGCTAGGACGACACCGCCGCGATGGCGGCAAGCTGTTTGGGCAATTCAATTGGCGCGAGGCGCGGAACCTCGCGATACGCGGCCAGCAGCACGCTGGCCGCGACGTTGTGATCCGGGCGCTTGCGCCGGCGCATGCGCAGGATGGCCGAATAGCCGTTGGGGCTCAGGCCAGCCGCCCGGCAGACGAGCGCGATGGGCTGCTCGGCGCCCCCGCCCAGCAGCTCCGTGACGAAGTCGGACCGCAGCGCAAGCCTCGGGGCGATCAGCGTGGCGATGCCGGCCTCGTGGCCGGCGTCCGCCAGCTGCGTTACCGCGTCCTCGAAGCGGATCATCCCATCCGCGATATCAGTCAGTAACCTGTCCATGCCGCCTGAATAGCAGCAAGGTTCCACCGGGTGCCTAACCGCCGCTCCGCGGCGGGGTTAATGCAGGTTAACCAGGACCCGGCTCAATTGACGCGAAAGGTGCGGGGTTCGGCCGGCGCCTGCAGATCGGCGAGCACCGTCTCGCCCGCGATCGCGGTCTGCCCCTCGGCCACCAGCGGGGTCACTCCGGGCGGGAAATACACGTCGAGCCGCGAGCCGAAGCGGATCAGCCCGAAGCGCTCGCCGGCCGCGAGCTCCCCGCCCTCGCGCACGAAGCAGACAATGCGGCGCGCCACCAGCCCGGCGATCTGCACCACCCCGATCGTGCCGGCGGAGCTGCGGATGCGCAGCCCGTTGCGCTCGTTGTCCTCGCTCGCCTTGTCGAGGTCGGCGTTCAGGAACTTGCCTGGCCGATAGGCGATCTTCTCGATCCGGCCCGCCAGCGGACTGCGGTTCACGTGGCAGTCGAACACGCTCATGAAGATGGAGACGCGCGGCAGCGGCGCGTCGCCCAGCTCCAGGTCGCGCGGCGGCACCGCCATCGATACCCGGCTGACAGTCCCGTCCGCCGGCGACACGACGAGGCCCGACTTCACCGGCGTGACGCGCGGCGGGTCGCGGAAGAAGTAGGTGCACCACGCCGCCAGCATGGCGGTGATCCAGCCGAGCGGCTGCCAGATGAAGAACAGGATCAGCGCCAGGATCACGAAGGCGATGATGAACGGATAGCCCTCGCGGTGAATCGGCACGAGCTGGGAGCGGACGGAAGCCAGAACTGACATTCTTCAAAGGCTCAT
>DASWSO010000176.1:0-4106 GCA_036402635.1 Xanthobacteraceae bacterium | reverse complement strand
ATCGCCGACGAGGTCGGCAAGTGGAAGGACGTCGTCGCCGCCACCGGCGTCAGGGTGGAGTAAAGCCGCCAGGAGAGCATCATGACGAACTCGGCCAGCAAGCTGCGGATCGGTGCCGGCTCGGCCTGGTGGGGCGACCGGCTGGAGCCGGCGCGGCTCAATGCCGAGAAGGGCGACCTCGACTATCTCTGCTTCGAGACCATGGCGGAAGCGACGATCTCCGCCGCGCAGGTGCGCAAGCGGCGCGACCCATCGTTTGCCGGCTATGACACCTATCTCGACGATCGCATGCAGCGCGTGCTGCCGGGCTGCCTGAAGCGCGGCACCAAGATCGTCAGCAACCAGGGCTGGATCAATCCGGACGGCGCGGCGCAACGGGTCGTGCACTGGCTGCGCGAGCTCGGCGCCAAAGGAGTGAAGGTCGCGGCGGTATCCGGCAGCATTATTACCGACCGCGCGCTCGCACTCACCGACACGATCCTGGAGAACGGCAAGCCGACATCGACGCTGAAGGACGACCTGATCTCCGCCGAGGCCTATCTCGGCGCCGAGCCGATCGTGCAGGCGCTGCGCGAGGGCGCGCAGATCGTGGTGACGAGCCGCGTCGCCGACCCGTCGCTGTTTCTCGCGCCGATGATGCACGAGTTCGGCTGGGATGCGCTGGATCACCGGCATCTCGGCCAGGGCACCGGCATCGGCCACATCATGGAGTGCGGCGCGCAATGCACCGGCGGCTATTTCTCCGATCCCGGTTTCAAGGACGTGCCGGAGCCGTGGAACCTCGCTTTCCCGATCGCCGAGGTGGACGACGACGGCAGCGCGGTGATCACCAAGGTGGCCGGCACCGGCGGGGCCGTGAACCTGATGACCATCAAGGAGCAGATCCTCTACGAGGTCCACGACCCGACACGCTACATCACCCCGGATGTCATCTGCGATTTCACCACGGTCGATCTCGCCGAGGTCGGCCATGACCGGGTGGCGGTCGCCAACATGTCCGGCAAGCCGCGCACGCCGACGCTGAAAGTGTCGCTCGGCTGCACCGAAGGCTTCATCGGCGAGGACATGTTCTTCTATGCCGGCCCGGGCGCGCTGCGCCGCGCCGAGCTCGCCAAGCGCATCCTGCAGGAGCGCTTCAAGATCGTGAACCTGCAGGCCGAGGATATCCGCATCGACTTCATCGGGCTCAACGCCATCCACGGGCCGGTCAGCCCGTCCAACCAGCCGGAGCCCTACGAGATCGCCGTGCGGGTCGCGGCGCGCACCAAGACCCGCGCAGAAGCCGAGAAGATCGGCCGCGAGGTCGACGGCATGGCGGTCGCCGGCATCGGCATGACCGGCAAGCGGGTTCCGCACCAGGATCGCACCCGCGAGGTGATCGGCGTCTGGTCGTCGCTGGTGGCGCGCGAGAAGGTGCCCTGGCACATCGCAATGTACGAGAGCTGATCCGCCATGAAGGTGAAGCTGCAGCACGTCGCCCATGTCCGCTCCGGCGACAAGGGCAACACGTCGAACATCATGGTCATCGGCTATACCGACGACCTCTACGCGCTGGTGAAAACGCAGCTCACCGCCGAGCGCTTCAAGGCGTTCTACAGCGGCGTGGTGAACGGCAAGGTCGAGCGCTACGAGGTCGACAAGATCGGCGCGCTCAATTTCGTCGCACACGACGCGCTCGGCGGCGGCGTCTCGCGCAGCCTATGCCTGGACAATTACGGGAAGGCGCTCTCGGCCGCCATTCTGGCTTACGAGATCGAGGTGCCGGACGGGCTGCAGAACCAGCTCCGCGGAATGGAGGCTTGACACTCTCACCGCGCGAACTGAAGCTTCACGCGACATAAAAGAAAAGCCGCGTGCACGGCTTTCGATCGATGGGGAGAGACATGAAGCAACGAGCATTGCGGGCCTTTGCGTTCGCCGCCGTCGCGCTGGCGGCGTCGATGATGACGGCGCGCGCGCAGGAAACCATCAAGATCGGCTGGTTGTCGTCGTTGACCGGCCCGCTGTCGTCGGCCGCGATCGCCGAGAACCAGGGCGTCCAGTTCGCGGTCGACGAGATCAACGCCGCCGGCGGCATCAACGGCCGCAAGATCGAGCTGCTCACGCGCGACACCGCCGGCGATCCCACCAAGGCGGTGAACTTCGCGCAGCAGCTGGTGTTCAGCGACAAGGTTCATTTCGTCATCGGTCCGGTCAATTCCGGTGAATCGCTGGCGACCGTGCCGGTGGTGGCGCGCGCCGGGCTGCCGAACCTCGTCATCGGCACCATCGACGAACTGATCGATCCGAAGAAATATCCTCGCGCCTTCCGCGTCATCAACACGAACCTGCAGTGGATCGAGCCCGCCAACGACTACGCGCTCAACGTCCTCAAGCGGCGCAAGGTGGCGGTGATCGGGGATACCTCCGGCTACGGCACGTCGAGCGCCAAGACCGCGACCGAGCTGTTGAAGAAGGCCGGCGTCGAGCCGGTCTATTCAGTGCTGATCGATCCGAACAAGACCGACCTCACCGACGAGATGACCAAGGCCAGGGCCGCCGGTGCCGAGGTGATCATGCCGTGGTCGGCCGCCACCGGCCTGTTGGCGCGCATCATGAACACGCGCGGCGCCATGCAGTGGGACGTGCCGATCGTCGGGCATCCGGCGATGATGGCGCCGCCCGCCGGCAAGCTGTTGAACAAGCCGGAATACTGGGACAATTCCTACACCGCCGGCTACGTCAGCACGACCTATGTCGATGGCAAGGTGCCGGAGCGGACGCAGAAGCTGATGGATGCGATCCGCCCGAAGCTCGGCGGCAGCATCGACTTCATGTTCTGGTGGGTGGCGCTCGGATACGACTGCGTGAAGATCATCGAGCACGCGGTGACCAAGGCTGGCTCCACCGACCCGGCAGCGATCCAGCAGGTGCTGGAGAGCACGGCCGATCTGCCCGGCGTCTATGCGGTCTATAGCTGGAACCCGACCAACCATAATGGCTTCCCGGACAAGAGCACGATGATGAACCGGGCCAGCACCTTCAAGGAAGGCAGCTACCAGCCGGCGCCGAAGTGAGCGCTCGCGGCATGCAGGCGCGGCCGGCGACCGGCCGTGCCGCATGTCCGATCTTGTGAATTGAAGCTTCCTCGCTCACGGCGATCCTCATGCTGGCTGTGATCGTTTCAGGCCTGGCGATCGGCGCCGTCTATGCGGCGACCGCGCTCGCCTACAACGTGATGTTCTCCACCTCGAAAGTACTGAGCGTCACCACCGGCCACCTCTGCATGCTGGGCGGCGTGTTCGGAGCCTGGTTCGTCAGCGGCCTCGGCTGGCCGATCCCGCTCGGGCTGATCGGCGCGGTCGTGGTCGGCGCCGGCTGCGGCCTGGTGACCGAGATCGTCGGCGTGCGCCGGGTGCTTTCGCGGTCCGACGAGCACCTCTGGCTGTTGAGCACGCTGGCGCTGGCCACCATGCTGCAGCAGGCCGTGGCGCTCTGGTGGGGAACCGAGCCGCGGCCGTTCCCGCGGCTGTTTCCGCAGGACTTCACCGCCGGGCTCGCCGACCAGAAATACTGGCTGCCGATCGTGTTGGTGCTGGTGCTCGCGGCCGGCCTCGAGCTGTTCCAGCGGCGCACCATGATGGGCAAGCTGTTTCAGGCGACCTCCGAAGACGCCTTCGCGGCGCGCGCCCGCGGCATTGCCACCGACCGCGTGCGGCTGTTCTCCTATATGCTCGCCGGTGCCATCGGCGGCCTCACCGGGTTCGCCGCCGGCCAGCTCACCTTCGCGTATTTCGCGCTCGGGCTGACGCTGACGCTAAACGGCTTCATCGCCATCGCGGTCGGCGGTCTCGGCAGCAATCTCGGCGCGCTGGTGGGCGGCGCTGCACTGGGGCTGTTCAGTGCCGCCGCCACCTACTTCTTCGGCGGCGAATATCAGCAAACTATCGCGGTGGGGCTGCTGATGATCGTTCTTCTGGCGGTGCCGCAGGGCCTGTTCGGATCCAAAAAGGTCCGGCCGGTATGAAGCCGCAGCACCGCTCGCTCGCTCTCCTCGTCGCCGGTGCGGTCCTGCTGGTCGCGCTGCCGCTGTGGGCGCGCGATCAGTATCAGTTGCATGTCGCCAG
>DASWSO010000175.1:0-3255 GCA_036402635.1 Xanthobacteraceae bacterium | reverse complement strand
CAGGAACAGCGCGAGCAGCAGGAACGAGAGCGCCACCGTCGCGCCGGCGCTCCACACGTAATAGCTCAGCGGCACCGGCAGGTCGTAGCGCTGGCCGAATCCATGTGCCGCCGCGGCCTCGGGCCAGGGCACGAGCAGCAGCCATGCGGGATGGCGTGGGATCGCCGCGCGCAGTCGCATTGGTTCGGCTAGCGCGGATGGACTTCGAGATAGAGCAGCACGACATGGCCGCGCCCGCGGCGCTCGCCATCCCCGAAGCGGTGCGCCTCGATCGGGAAGCGGCCGGCGAGCTTGGCGTCGAAGCGCAGCACGCCGGCCGCCTCCGGCTTGGCGGTGACGAGCTTGTCGTAGCCGTGCAGGTGCAGCTCCACCGGCTCGTCGGTGCTGAAGGCAAGCTCCACGGCGGCGCCTTGCGTCACCCGCACGGTGCGCTGCGCGGCGTCGACCTTGCGCGCCTGCACGGCGATCGCGAACCGTTGCGGCTCGGCGGCCGTTACCGGCAGCACGCCGGCAAGCACGACGGTGGTCGCGAACAGGGCGGCGGATGCAGCGGCGGTCCACATGCAAACACCATAGTGGGTCGCGGCGCGCGCGAGCAACGCACAACGCCACACGCCGAGAGGCTTCTCCGGCGCGGAATTGCCGCGTAGGCTCGCGGCCAACAACCATCGGTCCAACGAAACGGGGAAACGCATGTCCATTCTACGATCCGCTGCGGTGAGCGCGTTGCTGCTGACAGGCGGGCTGACGGCGAGCGTTGCGCAGCAGCCCGCAGCGGCACCGTCCGGCGGACATGCGATGCATGCGGCGCCTGCGCCGGCGCAGGGACCGTGGACCAAGCTGGCGCCGTTCCCGGAGCCGGCCGAAGAGGTGCTGGGCGCGGTCGCCGGCGGCAAGCTCTACGTCTTCGCCGGGCTGGCGCCGGGCTGGAAGCCGAAGGCGCTCGTGTTCGAGTACGACCCGGCGGCGAACAAATGGGCGCAGAAGAAGCCGATGCCGGTCGCCTCGCACCACGTCGCGTTCGCCGCGCTCAACAACAAGATTTATGCGTTCGGCGGCTTCAGCCTGCCGGCCGGCGGTCCGCCGCAGTGGGTGCCGGTCGACCAGGCGTGGGAATACGACCCGGCCGCCGATTCCTGGAAGGCGCTGGCGCCGATGCCGCACAAGCGCGGCGCTGCCGGCGCGGCGGTCGCCAACGGCAAGATCTACGTGGTCGGCGGCGTCGGCATCCCGGCCGGATCGAGCCAGACCGGGCTCACCCAGCCCGGGCCGCAGGACGTCACCGGCCGCGTCGACGAGTACGATCCCGCCACCAACAGCTGGACGCAGAAGGCCTCGATGCCGACCGCGCGCAATCACCACGTGGTGGCGGCGGTGAACGACAAGATCTACGCCATCGGCGGCCGCATCGGCACCGCCTTCATCACGGTCGGCAGCAGCAATATCGGCTCGGTCGAGGAGTACGATCCGGCCACCGACCGCTGGAGCGGCGCCAAGGCGCGCATGCCGACGCCGCGCTCGGCAGTCGGCTTCGGTGTCCACAACGGCCGCATCTACGTCGCCGGCGGCGAGTACCAGGACGACAAGATGCTCGCCGCCTATAAGGTGGTGGAAGCCTACGAGCCCGCCACCAACCGCTGGCATGCGGTGCCGGCGATGCAGTTCCCGCGGCACGGGCTGGCGTCCGGGGTGATCGGCAACCGGCTTCACCTCGTCAGCGGAGACGTGCAGTCGGCCGGCAATGGCGGGGAGGTCCATGTCGACCACCACGACGTGCTGGCGCTCGACGTGGTGAGCCGCTGACGGTGCTCGGCCGCGTTCCGGCTGGAGGTACGGCCGGAATCGCCCTATGAGCGGAGGATGAAGATCGCGCCGCCCGAGAATGCGCCCGCCGACGGCCTGCCGCGCTGCTCCTGGCCCGGCCAGGACCCGCTCTATGTCGCCTACCACGACACCGAATGGGGCGTGCCGGAATACGACGACCGCGCGCTCTACGAGAAGCTGGTGCTGGACGGCTTCCAGGCCGGGCTCTCCTGGATCACCATCCTGCGCAAGCGGGAGAATTTCCGCCGCGCCTTCGACGCTTTCGACCCGCACCTGATCGCGCGCTACAAGGCCGCCAAGATCGAGGCGCTGATGCAGGACGCCGGCATCGTGCGCAATCGCGCCAAGATCGTCGGCGCGGTCGCCTCCGCGCAGGCCTGGCTCGACCTGATGGAGAAGGGGCCGGGCTTCTCGCGGCTGCTCTGGGACTTCGTCGGCGGCCGTCCGCAGGTGAACCGGTTCGCCGACAAGAGCCAGGTGCCGGCGGAGACGCCGGTGTCGCGCGGCATGTCGAAGGAGCTCGCCGCGCGCGGCTTCAAGTTCTGCGGCCCCACCATCGTCTACGCGTTCATGCAGGCGGTCGGGATGGTCAACGACCACGTCGTGACCTGCCACCGGCATCCGGCCTACCGGCCGCGCAAGCGCGCGCATGGCTGAGCGCAAGCTCCGCCCGCCTGCCGCCGCGTCATCGCGGGCGTGGCAGCGCATGCTGTCGGGCCGCCGGCTCGACCTGCTGGATCCTTCGCCGCTCGATGTCGAGATCGAGGACATCGCGCACGGCCTGGCGCGGGTGGCGCGCTGGAACGGGCAGACCTCGGGCCCGCACATCTTCTCGGTGGCGCAGCACTGCCTGCTGGTGGACGCGATCGGGCGCGCCAAGACGCCGCGGCTCGACCGCGCGGTGCGGTTGGCCGTGCTGCTGCACGACGCGCCCGAATACGTGATCGGCGACATGATCTCGCCGTTCAAGGCGGTGATCGGCGAGGCCTACAAGGCGGTCGAGCAGCGGCTGCTGGCGGCGATCCATCTGCGCTTCGGGCTGCCGCCGGTGCCGTCGGCGGACGTCACCCGGCTGATCAAGGCGGCCGACCAGGGCGCGGCCTATCTGGAGGCGACCCGGCTCGCCGGCTTTGCCGACAGGGAGGCGCGCAGCTTCTTCGGCCAGCCGCCGGCGCTGCCGGAGAAGATCGCGGCCGACTACCTTGCGCCCTGGCCGGCCGACCAGGCGGAGGCGCGCTACCTGAAACGCTTTGCCGAATTGGCGGAACGGCCCTAAGCCGTGATCCTGTCTGGCGCGAGGGTCGCGCGTCACGCTTTCGCCAAGCGGCTACACTAATGCGGTACGCCGAGCCGCCAAGAACACTGTCGAAGCATCATGATCCATGTCTGCTCCCTCGCCCGCCTGCATCCGATCGTGGAGGAGAGCGGCGC
>DASWSO010000174.1:0-2603 GCA_036402635.1 Xanthobacteraceae bacterium | reverse complement strand
GCCGGGGAGGGCGCCGGCGTCGGCCCCGATACGCCCGGAATCGGCTTCGCCTCGACGCCCTGGTGCGCGTAGGAGACGATCTGCTGCCACGTCATCGCCGGCAGCGAGCCGCCGGTCATGCGGTTGGTGGGGCTGTAGTCGTCGTTGCCGAACCAGACCCCGCACACATAATTGCCGGTGTAGCCGACGAACCAGGCGTCGCGGTATCCGTTGGTGGTGCCGGTCTTGCCGGCCGACTTGATGCCGTTGAGCATCGCGCGCTTGCCGGTGCCCTCCTCGACCACCTTCGCCATCATCATGTTCATGTCGAGCGCGACCTGCGGGCGCAGCACCTGCTCGGGCTTTTTGCCGTCGCGGTCGAAGCGCCAGATCACCTCGCCGGCGCCGCTGCGCACTTCCAGGATGGCATGCGGCGTCACCGCCTTGCCGACATTCGGGAAAGTGGCGTAGCCCGCGGTGTGGTCGAGCACGTTCACTTCCGCGGCACCGATCGGCAGCGAGGACGAATCGACCAGCGGCGTGCGGATGCCCATCTTGTGCGCCAGCGCGATGATCTTCGCCCGCCCGGCTTTGGCCCAGTTGCTGCCGCCGCCTTCGCCGATGGCGACCGACAGCCGCACCGGAATGGTGTTGATCGAGCGCACGATCGCCTGCGTGATGGTGACGTTGCCGGAGAACGAACGGCCGTAATTCTGCGGGCACCAGTTGCCGAGGCAGATCGGCTCGTCGCGAACGATCGTGGTCGGCTTGAATCCGTGGGTGAGCGCGGCGGCATAGACGTAGGGCTTGAACGAGGAGCCGGGCTGGCGCAGCGCATCGGTGGCGCGATTGAATTGGCTCATGCCGTAATCGCGCCCGCCGACCATCGCCCGCACGGTGCCGTCGATGTCCATCAGCACCGCCGCCGCCTGTTTGGCGTGATATTCGCGGCTGTACTGGCGCAGCGCGTTCTCCACCGCGTTCTCGGCCTCGCGCTGGATATTGGTGTCGAGCCCGAGCCGCACCGTGAACACGCGCTCGGTCACCGACTTCGGCAGCGTCTCGACCAGCTTCTTCAGCTCGTCGAACGCCCAGTCGAGGTAGTAGTTGGGCGAGCGTTCGTCGCGGCGATCGACCGAGCTGGCCGGGTTGCGGCGGGCGCCGAACACCTGCCCCTCGGTCATGAAGCCGGCCTCGATCAGGTTGTCGAGCACGACGTTGGCGCGCGCGCGCGCCGCCGGCAGGTTGACGTGCGGCGCGAACTTGGTGGGCGCCTTGAATAGGCCGGCCAGCATCGCGGATTCCGACAGGTTCACGTCGCGCGCGCTCTTGCCGAAATAGTATTGCGAGGCCGCGTCGACCCCGAAGGTGCCGCCGCCCATATAGGCGCGGTCGAGATAGAGCTTGAGGATCTCGTTCTTGCTCAGGCGCGTCTCCAGCCAGATCGCCAGGAACGCCTCCTTCACCTTGCGCTCGATCGTGCGCTCGTTGGAGAGGAAGAGGTTCTTGGCGAGCTGCTGCGTGATCGAGGAGCCGCCCTGAACCACGCCGCCGGCCTTGGCATTGGCGGTGAGTGCACGCGCTGTGCCGGCGAAATCGATGCCGAAATGCTCGTAGAACCGGCGGTCCTCGGTGGCGAGCACCGCTTTGATCAAGTGATCGGGGAATTCCTCCAGCGGGATCGCGTCGTTGTGGCGAATGCCGCGGCTGCCGACCTCGGTGCCGTAGCGGTCCAGGAAGGTGACGGCGAGTTCCGACTTCTTCAGCCAGTCGTCGTCGCTGGTCTCGCGGAAGGCCGGCAGCGCCAGCGCCAGCATGACGATGAGGCCGCCGGCGCCGAGCGTGGCGCCTTCCGAGACTGCCTCCACCATGACGCGCTTGAATCCGGCCACATGGAAACGGTCCATGAACGCGGCGAAGCGCTCAAAGCCTTCGCGCAGCACCCGGCCGGACTGGAACACACTCGAATCGAGCCAGGCGTCAAAATCCAGCAGGAATCGCCGGAAGCGGGCCTTCTTGTCGCCCTGCGGAAAGAGATCGTGCACGCTGCTGTCCCGTCGCGCGGCTTTAACCCCGCGTCGTCACGCCATTATAGCGCCGCGAAGCATCCAAGCCCACGCGTTTGATGCGGGCCGAATGGGTCGGGATCATGTCTAAAAGCTGGAGGGTAGGCAGAGCATGCGCTCGGGGCCGGCCGCAGGCCGGACCAAGCGCAGCGAGCCCACCGTCTTTGTGCGGGTCCGAATGGTGGCCATCAACGTGCGCGTCGCCATGCCAGTGCGCAAGCTGGTTGACAGTGTCGCAGCAATAGAGGGAAAGATCAGAACAGAATTTATCGTTGATAGTGCGCGGAAACAGGCAATCGGCGTTCTGCTCGACTAGCGACTATTTGTTCTGGGGCCCGATCAATACAGCGCGTTTCTGCGCGTTCTCGAACAACCCGGCCGCGAATGCAGGCCACCCCGGCCTCTTGTGGTTTCGCTCGCACGGCCGTTCCGGCATGCTAAGAAGCGAAAGCGGCAGCTCAAGAAAGCCAGTGAATGCAAGCAACCGACACGTTCACCCTGCACGACCTGGCAGCGCGCGTGAAGCAGCGCGCCGGCGAAAGCGCCGAGGTCTCATAC
>DASWSO010000173.1:0-8200 GCA_036402635.1 Xanthobacteraceae bacterium | reverse complement strand
CCGTCGGAGCGGGCTGCTCCTGCTGGTCGCGCTCGCCGCCGCCTGCGGGTTGCAGGGCTGCGGGTCCACGATCGGCAGCATGCCGCTGATCGGGACGCCTGCCAACAGCCCCGCCGCGCCGGCGGTCACGCCCGAATACCCCGCAGTCGGGGTCCGCCCGGAGCCATCGCTCAAGGCCATGACCCCGCAGGAGCGCGCCAAGCTGGAAGCCGAGCTGGTCGCGGCGCGTACGCAGGCTGCGCAGGAGAAGCGGGACCAGATCAACCGCTCCAGCGGGCAGCCGTACTAAGGGCGTGCTGGGCCCGCCGCGGCTTTGACGCTTGATCCGGACGCCGCTGTCGCCTACCCCGGGTCAGGCGAAGCACGCGCCGCGTTTGTCGCATTGTGAGACGTTCGGCCGCAGGGGAGCCAGCATGGAAGAGTTCCACCGCATCCGGCGCTTGCCGCCTTACGTCTTCGAGCAGGTCAACCGCGTCAAGGCGGTGGCCCGCAATGCCGGTGCCGACATCATCGACCTCGGCATGGGCAACCCGGACCTTCCCGCGCCCGCCCACGTGATCGAGAAGCTCAAGGACACCATCGGCAAGCCGCGCACCGACCGCTATTCGGCCTCCAAGGGCATCGCCGGACTGCGGCGGGCGCAGGCCGCCTACTACGAGCGCCGGTTCGGGGTGCGGCTCAACCCGGACACCCAGATCGTCAGCACGCTCGGCTCCAAGGAAGGGTTCGCCAACGTCGCGCAGGCGATCACCGCGCCCGGCGACATCATGCTGGTGCCCAACCCGAGCTACCCGATCCATGCCTTCGGTTTCCTGATGGCGGGCGGCGTGATCCGGTCGGTGCCGGCGACCCCGACGCCGGACTATTTCGTAGCGCTGGAGCGCGCCATCATCCACTCGATCCCGAAGCCGTTAGGCGTGGTGGTCTGCTACCCGTCCAACCCGACCGCCTGCGTCGCCGATCTTGATTTCTACCGGGATCTGGTCGCGTTCGCGAAGCGGCACGGCATCTTCATCCTGTCCGACCTCGCCTACGCGGAAGTGTATTTCGACGGCCAGCCGCCGCCCTCGGTCCTGCAGGTGCCGGGCGCAATGGACGTCACCGTCGAGTTCACCTCGATGTCGAAGACTTTTTCGATGCCGGGCTGGCGGATCGGCTTCGCGGTCGGCAACGAGCGCATCATCTCCGCGCTCGGCCGGGTGAAGTCGTATCTCGACTATGGCGCCTTCACGCCGGTGCAGGTGGCGGCGACCGCTGCGCTGAACGGGCCGGATGACTGCATCCGCGAGATGCGGGAGACCTACAAACGGCGTCGCGACTGCCTGGTGGAGAGCTTCTCGCGCGCCGGATGGGACGTGCCGGCGCCGGCCGCCTCGATGTTCGCCTGGACGCCCATCCCCGAGCCGTTCCGCGAGATGGGCAGCCTGGAATTCTCCAAGCTCCTGGTAGAGAACGCCGAAGTTGCGGTCTCGCCCGGCGCCGGTTTTGGCGAGCATGGCGAGGGCTTCGTGCGCATCGCGCTGGTGGAAAACGAGCAGCGCATCCGCCAGGCTGCACGCAACATCCGGCGGTTCCTTGAAACCGCTCCCGCAAAGTTGCACAACGTGGTCTCCCTCGCCACGCGCCGCTGAAGGCGCTTCTGCAGCTTTTCGAACATGGTTCTTCCGCTGAAAGTGGGTCTTGCCGGGCTCGGCACGGTCGGCACGGCCGTATTGGTCCTGCTTGACCGCGACCGCGAGGCGCTTGCCGCCCGCTGCGGCCGCCCGATCGAGGTGGTGGCGGTGAGCGCGCGCGACCGCGCCAAGCAGCGAGGGGCTGAGGTCGCGCATCTGCGCTGG
Source organism: Xanthobacteraceae bacterium (assembly GCA_036402635.1). Taxonomy (GTDB): domain Bacteria; phylum Pseudomonadota; class Alphaproteobacteria; order Rhizobiales; family Xanthobacteraceae; genus DASWSO01. The sequence continues at coordinate 6,362 of DASWSO010000173.1, read as the reverse complement.
GTCGATGACCCGTCGGCGCTGGCACAGGCTCGCGATATCGACGTGTTCGTCGAGCTCATGGGCGGCCAGGGCGATCCCGCCAAATCGGCGGTCGAAGCCGCGCTCGGCGCCGGCAAGCCGGTCGTGACCGCCAACAAGGCGCTGCTGGCCCGGCACGGGACCGCGCTCGCCGAACTGGCGGAGCGGACGGGCGCCACGCTCAACTTCGAGGCCGCGGTGGCAGGCGGCATCCCGATCGTCAAGGCATTGCGCGAAGGCCTTGTCGGCAATCGCTTTTCGCGTATCTACGGGATCCTCAACGGGACCTGCAATTACATCCTGTCGCGGATGGAGGCGGAGCAGCTTTCATTCGCCGAGTGCCTGAAGGAAGCGCAGCGGCTCGGCTATGCGGAGGCCGACCCATCGTTCGATATCGAGGGCCACGATACCGCGCAGAAGCTCGCGATCCTGACCAGTCTCGCCTTCGGCACGGCACCGGACCCGGAGGCGGTCTACGTCGAGGGCATCGCCTCGATCACACCGGAGGACCTGCGCGCCGCCGACGATCTCGGCTATCGTGTGAAGCTTCTCGGTGTTGCGGTCCGCACCGAGAACGGGATCGAACAGCGCGTCCACCCGACCATGGTGCCCAAGACATCTGCCATCGCGCAGGTGATGGGAGTGACCAACGCCGTCGCGATCGATGCCGATGCGGTGCACGAGATCACCCTGCAGGGTCCGGGAGCGGGCGGAATGGCGACGGCTTCGGCGGTGATTTCCGACCTCGGCGATATCGCACGGGGCGCCCGGGTGCCGGCCTTCGGTATCCCGGCGACGCGGCTCGGCCGCAGCGGCAAGCTGCCGATGCAACTGCACGGCGGCGGCTACTATATCCGCCTGCTGGCGGTGGACCGGCCTGGAACCGCCGCGGTGATCGCCGGTCACCTCGCCGACCAGCATATTTCGATTGAATCGATCGTGCAGCGCAGGCCCGGCTCTGCGCCCCACGGCGGCGACGATCCGGCGAGCGCGGTTGCGTCGGTGCCGGTTATCCTGGTCACCTACGCCACCACCGAGGATGCGGTGCGACGCGCGCTCGCAGCCGTCGAAGCCGCCGGGGTGGTGGACGGAAAAGCTCAGCTCATTCGGATCGAGAAAACATGAAAAGCAAGTCTGGCCAAGCAACCTCCGCCACTCCCAACATCACGGTGCAGCCGAACCAGCTGCTGGAGCGCATCCTCACGCTGGAACTGGTGCGGGTGACCGAGCGCGCTGCCGTATCGGCCGCGCGCCTCCGCGGGCGCGGCAACGAGAAGGCCGCCGACCAAGCCGCCGTCGACGCGATGCGCCGCGAGCTCAACAAGATGCCGATCAGCGGCACCGTCGTGATCGGCGAGGGAGAGCGCGACGAAGCGCCGATGCTGTTCATCGGCGAGCAGGTGGGGCTGAAGACCGGTCCGCGCGTCGACATCGCCGTCGACCCGCTCGAGGGCACCACCCTATGCGCCAAGAACATGCCGGGCGCGATCGCCACCATGGCGATGGCGGAAGGCGGCACGCTGCTCAATGCGCCCGACGTCTACATGGACAAGATTGCCATCGGCCCGGGCTATCCGGCGGGCGTCGTCGACCTCGACGCCTCGGCCGAGGACAACGTCCTGGCGCTCGCCAAGGCCAAGGGCGTCAAGCCCGAGAACATCACCGCGCTGGTGCTCGACCGCCCGCGCCACGCCGAGCTGATCGCGGCGGTGCGCAAGGCCGGCGCGGCGGTGCGTCTGATTACCGATGGCGACGTGGCCGGCGTCATCCACACGGCGGATCCGGGCAACACCGGCGTCGACATCTATCTCGGCATCGGCGGCGCGCCGGAGGGCGTGCTGGCGGCGGCGGCGCTGCGCTGCATCGGCGGACAGATGCAGGGACGGCTGATCCTCGACACCGACGAGAAGCGCGCGCGCGCCGAGAAGATGGGCGTCACCGACCCGCGCAAGAAATACACGATGCTGGATATGGTGCGGGGCGACTGCCTGTTCGCGGCCACCGGCGTCACCGACGGCTCCATGCTGCGCGGCGTGCGCTTCAACAAGGAGACGATCGAGACCGACACCGTCGTCATGCGCTCCGCCACCGGAACGGTGCGCTGGATCCGCGCCGAGCACCGTCAGCTCGACAAGTTCTACCTCGATTGAGCAGGGAGCCCGAGCGATGCCGCCGGAGATCGTGATCGGCCCGGTGTCACCCGACGCGCGCGCCGCCTGGGAGCCGCTCTGGAAAGGATATCAGGCGTTCTACAAGGTGACGCTCTCGGACGAGGTCAACGACACGACCTGGCGGCGGCTGCAGGATCCGGCCGAGCCGATGGTCTTGATCGGCGCCTATGTGGGCGGCCGCCTGCGCGGGATCGTGCACTACATTTTGCACCGCTCGACCTGGAGCGTCGGCGGCTACTGCTATCTGCAGGACCTGTTCGTCGATCCGGAACTGCGGGCGATGGGCCTCGGCCGCGCGCTCATCGAGGCGGTGTATGACCGCGCCCGCGAAGCCGGCGCCAACCGGGTGTACTGGCTCACCCACGAGACCAACTACGCCGGCCGCGCCCTCTACGACCGGGTGGCGGAGAACGCCGGCTTCATCCAGTACCGCAAGAGCGTGTGAGGTCGCCGCGCGAGGGTTCCGCGGGCGACCGAAAAGGCGCAGCCTAACCGCCGATTCGCGAGACCCCATGTGAGCTCTGCCGCCGCCCTTGTGCTTCCGACCCCGCGTCCGCGCGCCTTCCTGGGCGTGGAGCGCTCGGCCTGCGGCCGTATCTGGCGCGACCGGCTGGACGATCGCGGCAGCGCCAGGGCGCTCGCGATCGTGCAGCGGCACGGCATGCCGGAACTGCTCGCCCGCATCCTCGCCGGCCGCGGCGTCGAGGTCGACGCGGTTCCGGCCTATCTCGACCCGAGCATCCGCACGCTGTTGCCCGATCCCGACACCCTGACCGACATGGCGGCCGCGGCTTCCCGCATCGCCGACGCGGTGCAGCGGCGAGAGGGGACGGCGATCTTCGGTGACTACGACGTCGACGGTGCTACCAGCGCCGCGCTGCTGGCGCGTTTCCTGCGCCATGCCGGGCTCGATCCGCTGATCCACATCCCGGACCGGCTGTTCGAAGGCTACGGCCCCAACGTCGAGGCGGTGCGGGCGCTCGCCGCCCGCGGCGCCACGCTGCTGATCACGGTCGATTGCGGCACCACCAGCCCGGAGGCGCTCGCCGAGGCCAAGCGGCTCGGCATGGACGCGATCGTGATCGACCACCACCAGGCCAACGAGGAGCTGCCGCCAGCGCTCGCCGTGGTCAATCCGAACCGGCAGGACTGCCTCTCCGGCCTTGGCCAGTTGGCGGCGGTCGGGCTCACCTTCGTCGCCGCCGTTGCGGTCAACCGCGAGCTGCGCCGCCGCGGCCATTGGAGCGAGGCGCGGCCGGAACCGGACCTGCTCGACCTGCTCGACCTGGTGGCGCTCGGCACCGTCGCGGACGTGGCGCCGCTGAGTGGGCTCAACCGCGCCTTCGTCGCCAAAGGCCTTTTGGCCATGCGGCGCCGCGAAGGCGTCGGCCTCACCGCCCTCATGGATGTCGCGCGGCTCTCCGGTCCGCCGGAGCCGTGGCACCTCGGCTTCCTGCTGGGGCCGCGCATCAACGCGGGCGGCCGCATCGGCCGCGCCGACCTCGGCGTCAACCTGCTGCTGGAGGACGATCCGACCGCGGCGGCAGCGATCGCCGCCGAGCTCGACCGGCTCAACCAGGAGCGCCAAGCGATCGAGCGCGCCACGGTGATGGAAGCGGAGGCCGAAGCCGAGGCCGCCATTGGCACCGAAGACCGGCTCTCGGTCATCGTCACGGCCGGGGACGGCTGGCATCCGGGCGTGGTCGGGCTGGTGGCGGCACGGTTAAGAGAACGCTTCGGCCGCCCAGCCTTCGCGATCGCGTTCGACCCGAACGGCGTGGGCACAGGCTCGGGACGCTCCATACCGGGGGCGGATCTCGGCCGGACGGTGCTCCACGCGGTCAGCGAAGGCTTGCTGCGGAAGGGTGGGGGCCACGCCATGGCCGCCGGCGTCACCATTGTGCGCGACCAGCTTGCGGCCTTCCGCGCCTACCTCGACGAGACGCTCGCGCCGGCCGTCGCGGAAGCGCGCCGCAACGACGCGCTCCGCGTCGACGGCGCGCTCACCGCAGCGGGCGCCACCGCAGAGTTCATCACGCTCATCAGCCGCGCCGGGCCATACGGCGCCGGGAATCCGGAGCCGGTGTTCGCGCTGCCATCGCACACGGTGGTTTATGCGGAAGAGGTCGCGGCCGCGCACGTCCGCGTGCGGCTGCGCGCCGGCGACGGCGCCATCATCCAGGCCATCGCATTCCGTGCCGCGGGCCAGCCGCTCGGCCGCGCGCTGACGGTGCACCGCGGCAGTCCGCTGCACGTTGCCGGCACGCTCTGCATCGACCGCTGGCAGGGCGCCGAACGCGTGCAGTTCCGCATCTGTGATGTGAGCGCAGTCACCTGATCGGATCGCTCTGCGATGATACGCAGCGCAGCGCTCGAACTTTCAGGCGGGCTTCGGCTTCAGCCGTGCGCTACGGCTCGCTGCCAATCCGGGCAGCCTACAATCCCTGCCGCAGCCGCGCGAGCACCTTGAGCCCGGGATAGCCGTCGGCAGGCTGGATGCCGGCCTTGCGCTGGAAGTCGCGCACCGCGACCATCGTGTCGCGCCCGACGCGGCCGTCCACCCCGCCGGTGTTGAAGCCGGCCGCGGTGAGGCGGCGCTGCACCTCCTGCACCTCCGGCAAGGTCATGGCGCGCTCGCCGCCGGGGAACTGCTGGGTGAATTCGCCCTCGCCGCGGATGCGGTCGCCGAGATGCGCGATCGCCAGCGCGTAGCTGAACGACGGATTGTAGGAGCGGATCGCGAAGAAGTTCTGTCCCAGCAGGAACGCCGGGCCGCCGCTCGCCAGCAGCCACAGACGTGCGCCGGAGCCGAGTGGCGGCAACGCGCCGCCGCGGGCCGGAGCGACGCCGAGCTGCTGCCAGGCCGCGATGCTGCGCGCGGTCGAGCGATCGGCCAGCCGCTCGGAAAATCCCGCCGGGAGTTTCACTTCGGTGCCCCAGGCCTCGCCGCGTCGGTACTTCCCTCGCGTCAGTAGGTAGCGGGCGCTGCCGGCCAGCGCGTCGTCGGGCTTGCCGAACGGAAACACGCGTCCGTCGCCGTCGTAGTCGACCCCCATGCTAAGCCAGACTTCCGGCATCCACTGCGTGTGCCCCATAGCGCCGGCCCACGAGCCGATCATCTGCGCCGGCTCGGCCCAGCCGCGCTGCACGATCACCAGCGCGTTGAGAAGCTCCTGCTCCCAGTATTTGCGGCGGCGCGGCTCGCCCCAGGCGAGCGCCGCCAGCGCTGGGATCACCGGCCGCATGTGCTTCATGTTCTCGACCACGTCGCCGAACGCCGATTCCATGCCCCACAGGCCGAGCAGGGCGTAGCGGTCGACGCCATAGTCGCGCTCGATACGCGCGAACAGCCCGGCGTGCTCGCGCACGCGCTCCTGCCCGGTGCGGATGCGCCAATCGGAGACGCGGCGGTTGAGGTACTGCCAGAGCTCCTCGTTGAACTCCGGCTGGGCGCGGTCGAGCGCGTAGACGGAGGTGTCCGGCTTCACGCCGCCCATGACGCGGCGGTAGGTCTCCTCCGAAATGCCGCGGGCGGCCGCACGGGCCCGGAAGCTCTCCACCCATTGCGGAAACGTCGCGGCGTGCGCCGGGCCGGCGACCGCCAACGCAGCCGCAGCGGCGGCTGCGCCGAGCAACAGGTCGCGGCGGGAAAAGCCTGGAGTCGCCATCGCTGCTTCGGTCTCTCTGCTCAGAATCGGGGCGGCTGCGGTCGTTCACCATGCGTCGCCGATCACCTCCCGACAACAGCCGGCAGGATCGTTGGACATCCACCGCCCGGAACGCTGGGCAGGCGGCTGGCGCGAGGCATTGCCGAGCGGTACACGAGACACTGAAGAGCCGCCGGGATCGCGCCGAGGGAATGGTCGAGTTCAAGGGAAGGCTGACGGCCGCGATTTTGCTCGCGGCCGTTGCGTTTGCGCGAGCGCCGGAGGTGCGGTCGTGAGCGCAACCCGGCGGCACGATCTGGTCGCGCTCGGCCTGCTGTGGCTCGCCGGCGCTTCGCTGCGGCTGAGCATCCTCTCGGTGCCGCCGGTGCTGCCGGCGATCCAGGCGGACCTTGGATTGTCGGGCACCGAGATCGGCGTGCTGTCGGGACTGCCGGTGCTGGTGTTCGCGCTGATCGCGCTGCCCGGGTCGCTGCTGATCTCGCGGATCGGCCCGCTGCGGGCGCTG
>DASWSO010000172.1:0-3377 GCA_036402635.1 Xanthobacteraceae bacterium | reverse complement strand
ACATAGGCGAGCCCGTGCGACGCGATGCCGTCGGCTTCCGCCGCCGCGACCGCGGCGGCCAGCGGGCCGGCCTGCGATGCGCTCGCCCCGGCGGCACGCAGCGCCTTGCCGGCGAGCGCGGCGATCTCCTCCCGGCTCAGCGTCTGCGTCGCGCTCATGCCGCCTCAGTCATTGTCGATGGCGCCGGCGCCGGCACCCTGCAGCCGCGACTGCGCGGAGGCCGGCACGTAAGTGCGAAACGCATAGCGCGCGATGCGCTCCCACGCGTGCGGGTCGATGGCGGCGACTTGGCAGGTGCGGTGATCAAGGCCAGGCCCGGCGGCGGCTGCGGGTGCGCATTTGATCCCGTCGGCGGTGGCGATGTCCAGGGCAGTGAGTGGGCCTTGCGCTGACCCAAGTTCCGAAACGACCACTTCGGCACCGGCGGCCGTGAGCGCCAAAGCGTGCTTCGCCGCGCGTGCGGCGCGCGCAACGAACGGCACCAGCAGCAGTGGATGCGCCACCGGTGCGGCCGAGATTTCGCGTCCCTGCGCGAACAGGTGCGCGTGGTCCGCGATCGCGGCGCCGAGCAGCAGTGGACACAGCGGCGTTGCTCCACGCCAGTGAAATGCGTCGGCGGTATTGATCGCGGTCGACATCTCTCCGGCCGCATGGCGGTCGAGCAGATCGGCCAATGCCGGCAGTGCGTCGACGCCGTTGGCGGCGAGCCAGCGCACCGCCTTGGCGCCCTCCTCCGCGATCCCCCACGGCAGCCCGGCGCCGCGCACCGCCTTCTTGGCCTCGGCCTCGATCTCATTGAGCGACCAGGTCATCGCTGGCGCTCGGGGAGCGGCGGCAGCGCCCAATCGTCGACGTCGCGGCGGCCGATCTCGTCCGGGAACGGCGCGTGCTGAAACAGCGTGATGCGCACCCAGCGGTCCGACTTGGGGTCGAACTTGGTGGCGCCGAAGCAGGCGAGCTTGCCGCGCAACAGGTCGATCGGCCGCATGCCGGCGTCGAGCAGGTTGTCGCGGATTTCCGCGTAAGGATGGCGCGCGACGATCTGCACGCGCCGCACCACGTGGCGCAGTTCGGGCTGCGTCAGCAGGAACGCGGCGACGCTCTCGTCGGCGGCACGCGCGGCGAGCGCGCGGTGGAGCTGCGCGACCTCGCGGGCGACCCCCAGCGGCTGCTCCCGCTCTGCGCCGGATTCTTCGAAGCGTTCGCCGAGCCGCGGCTCCAGCTTCTCCTCCGAGACGTACCAGAAGCGCGCCTGCGCATGCCGTTGTTCCAAGTCGGTGGCGAGCGCGAAGCCGTAGTGCTGCTCGATCAGCGCACGAAGGTCCAAGACGCTCATGCTGCCGTCGATCGTGAACGTTGCTTCCTCGTCGCAGGCCATGGTGCCGGCGAGATCGTCGACCAGGTCGCCGTGCGGCTCCAGCAGCAGCGAGACCAGCATTTCCTGCGCTTCCAGCCCGAGCTGCGCCTCGGCCCAGCGGAACAAAGTGTCCCAAGGCCGCGGCCCTTCCGGCGCCGAACGCCGCACATGCGCGGCCAGGCGATCGAGATCGGCCGCGAGCTCCGCGATGCGCGCGCGCTGCACCGCATCGTCGACGCGCCATTCCGCAGCAAGCCGTTGCGCCCGCCCCAGCAGGTCGAGAAAGCGCGGCCACTCCGCGGCGCAAGAAAGCGCGCGCACGCGCGCGAGCGCGGTCTCGCGCGCCGTGATCCAGCGGTCGATCAGCGCCGGATGGTTGACCAGGAACGGCGCCATGCCGAGGCCGGTGGCGTTGCCGACCCCGAGGCCGCGGCGCAGCTCCGGATCGAGCCGCACTGCGGTCGCAGGCGCGCGCAGGCGCGCCGCGTGCTCGACCAGATCCACCGTGAAGGCGCGGATCATGAACACGGTGAGCAGTTCGGCCTGGAACGGTGCGGCAAATTCCGGCCGCGCGCAGATGCGCTCGCGGTCGGACAGCCCGAACTTGCCGCTGCCATACACGGCGGTGGTGCGCATCAGATAACCGACCGTGGCCAGGTCTTCCGGTCCCGGCTGCCGCCCTTGCGCGAGCGCGTCAGCGACCTGCTCGAACAGCCTTACGCTCTTGTTGGCGCGCGCCATCACCAGTTCGCGCGAAGTGCAGCGGCCGGCCTCCTGGCGCGGCACGTTGGCGCGCAGCCGCGCGATGTCGGATTCCGAAGGCTCGCCGTCGTGCAGCGCAAAGGTCGCGTCCCACGCTTCCGCGATCACGCGGTCGGTGCGCTGCTCGGCCGGCAGGTCGTGGCTGAAGCAGACCAGCGTGTAACTGCGCGCCGGCCCCTGCGCGCGGTAGAGCGCGACCCCCTCCCCGCGCGCATCCACGTCCCAGCGCGTGCAGGTAAAACGCCAGCCCTCGCGGTCGAGCCGGCGCAGCAGCACCCGCATGAAGCTGAGCCGCGTCTGGTGGAAGCTGCCGAGCCGCGCCAGCCGCATCACCGTGTCGGGCGCGCGCAACGGCACCGTTTGGTTCGCCGCCGCACCGGCCCGGGGCGGGCTTTCGGGATGCTGCGCGGCGAGCGTCGGAGTCACCGGAGGCCTAGGCCTGCGCGCCGGCCGCGCGCGCGGCGGGCGGCCTTTCGGCACTCGCCTGCGGCCCGAACGAACGGTCGAAGAAGTCGAGCCAGTTGAGCCCCATGATGCGGTCGACCTCCGCCGGCGCGAAACCGACATCGCGCAGCCCGGCCGCGATGTTGCCGAAGTCGAGATTGGAGCGGAACCATGCCGGTTGCGGCGGCAGCACCGCCGGGCCGAGGGAGCCGGATGCGCGCGCCGTGTCCTTGGTCCAGCGCCCGGAGCGCATCCACTCGATCACCTGATCCGGCTGGTCCTGGCAGAGATCGGAGCCGATGCCGAGGCGCTCCACGCCCATCAGCTCGGCGGTGCGCGCCACCATGGCGCAGAAGCTCTCCAGCGTGCAGCCGGAGCCGCCCTTGAGATGCAGCGGATAGAGGCTGAAACCGAGCATGCCGCCGCTTTCGGCCAGCGCGCGCAGCACCGTATCGGACTTGTTGCGCGCGGCCGGATGCCACGACGCCGGATTGGCGTGGGTGATCGCGATCGGCCGGGCGGACAGCTCGATCGCCTGCAGGGTCGAGCGCTCGGCCGAGTGCGACATGTCGATGGCAAAGCCGACCCGGTTCATCTCGCGGATCACCTCGCGGCCCATGCGGGTGATGCCGGGGTCCTCCGCCTCGTAGCAGCCGGCCGCCAGCAGGCTCTGGTTGTTGTAGGAGAGCTGCATGAAGCGGGCGCCGAGCGTGTGGCAGATTTCGACCAGCCCGATGTCGTCCTCGATCGGCAGCGGTTTCTGGACCCCGAGGAACACCGCCGTGCGCCCCTCGCGCGCGGCGCGCCGCACGTC
>DASWSO010000171.1:0-2443 GCA_036402635.1 Xanthobacteraceae bacterium | reverse complement strand
CGCCTATTTCGGATGCTCCGGCGGGATGTCCGGCTCGGGCGGCGTCTTCTTGGCGCGCTGCGGCGTCATGCGGGCGGTGTCCGGCTGGCCGGGCACGCCGCGCGGTCCGAGCCGCGCGCGTGCCTTGTCGTCCTCGCTCGGCCGCAGGTCGCGATCTTCCAGCGTCACGCGCAGCCTCGGCATGCCTCACTCCCGCCAGTCGGTTCGGCAACGGCGCGTGCGGCGGAAGGTTCCTGAGCGGCTCGCGGCCGCAACCGAAAGGGGTGGCGGCGCTGCGCTGCAGGCTTTATGACCGCGCTCAGTCAGTCTGGCCGGCCGCCCGCGCCGGCCGCGTCGCTCCAATCCAGAGGTCCGAATGAAACGTGCCAGAACCGTCGCCGTCTTGCTCGCGCTCGCCGGGCTTGCGCTCGCGGCTCCCGACGCCTCCGCCCAGCGCAGCGGCGGCACCACCCGCATCATCGTGCCGTTCCCGCCGGGCGGCACCGCCGACGTGATCGCGCGGCTGGTCGGGCAGGCGGCCAGCACCGCCACCGGGCAGACCTTCATGATCGAGAACCGCCCCGGCGCCGGCACCATCATCGGCACCTCGGAAGCGGCGCGCGCGGCCCCCGACGGCAACACGCTGCTGATCGTGTCGAACTCCTTCATCATCAATCCGAGCGTGCGCGCGTCGCTGCCGTACGATCCGCTGACCAGCTTCGAGCCGCTGTGCTTCCTCGCCGACTCCCCCCAGGTGGTGGTGGTGCAGAACGCCTCGCCGTACCGCACCCTCGGCGACTTCATCGCTGCCGCCAAGGCGAAGCCGGGCGAGCTCTCGTATGCCACCGTCGGCCCGGCGACCACCCAGCACATCGCCGGCGAAGTGCTGCGCCGCGCCGCCGGCATCGAGCTCACCTACGTGCCGTTCACCGGCGGCGCGCCCGCCGTCAACGCCATTCTGGGCGGCCACGTCACCATGGTGCTGGCCAACTACAACGAGGTCATGGAGCAGCTCAAAGCCGGCACGCTGCGCGCGCTCGCGGTCAGCACGCCCACCCGCATGCCGGCGCTCCCGGAGGTGCCGACGATCGCCGAATCCGGCTTCAAGGATTACGAGGCGAGCGCCTATTTCGGCGTCGTCACGCCGGCCAAGACGCCGCCGGAGACGGTGGCGCGGGTGAGCCAGGTGCTCAGCGACGCGCTCAAGACGCCGGAGGTGCAGAGCAAGCTGGTGGCGCAGGGGCTCATCTCGGTCGGCACCTGCGGGCCCGAGTTCGCCGCCTATGTGCGCAAGCAGTTCGACCATTACGCGCGCGTCATCAAGGAAGCCGGCATCAAGAGCAACTGACCGCGGCGGTCCGCAGCCAAGCCCGGCTAGGGCGGCCGCATCGAATCAGCGATGGTGGCCGCCCACCGCGCCGGAGGTTGAATGCCCGCCAAGCACGTCGCCGTTCTGATGGGAGGCTGGTCGGCCGAGCGCGAGGTTTCGCTCAATTCCGGCCGCGCCTGCGCCGACGCGCTGGAGCGCTGCGGCTACCGCGTCACCCGCATCGATGTCGGCCGCGACGTCGCCACCGTGCTGGCGAAGCTCGGGCCCGACGTGGCGCTCAATGTGTTGCACGGCCGTCCCGGCGAGGACGGCACCCTGCAGGGCGTGCTGGAAGTCTTGGCGATCCCGTACAGCCATTCGGGCGTGCTCGCCTCCTCGCTGGCGATGCAGAAGGACGTCGCCAAGGTCATGCTCAAGGCCGCCGGCGTGCCGGTGCCGGAGGGCCGCGTGGTGTCGCGCCGCGAGGCTGCCAAGGCGCACGTCATGGAGCGCCCCTACGTGCTCAAGCCGATCGCCGAAGGGTCGAGCGTCGGCGTCTTCATCGTCACCGAGGCGCACGCGCATCCGCCGCAGGAGCTCTATCGCGACGACTGGGCGTTCGGCGAGCTGATCCTCGCGGAGCGCTTCATTCCCGGCAAGGAGCTCACCTGCGCGGTGATCGGCGACCGCGCGCTCGGCGTCACCGAGATCGTCGCCACCGCCCGCTTCTACGATTACGAGGCCAAATACGCGCCCGGCGGCAGCCGCCATATCGTGCCGGCCGAGGTGACGCCGGAGGTCTACGAGGAAGCGCGCCGGCTGGCACTCGCGGCGCACCGCGCGCTCGGCTGCCGCGGCGTGAGCCGCGCCGACTTCCGCTACGATGACCGGGCGGGGCCGGAGGGCGTCGTCTGCCTCGAGGTCAACACCCAGCCCGGCATGACCGAAACGTCGCTGGTGCCGGAACTCGCCCAGCATGCCGGCATGCCGTTCGAGGAGCTGGTGCAGTGGATGGTGGAGGACGCCTCGGTCGAGCGCTGAGGCGGCTCCCGAGGCCGCTCGGGGGGCCCGTAGAGTCAAGCATCCTGCGGGTAATTCTCCGTCGGACGGTCTCGAAAGGGTTTGCGTCCGAATACAACTCCTGATAAATTTGTC
>DASWSO010000170.1:0-2215 GCA_036402635.1 Xanthobacteraceae bacterium | reverse complement strand
GTTCCGCGATTTGCTGGCGACTGCGCGCGAGCTCGGCGCGTCCGCGCTCGCCACCGGACATTATGTAGCTTCGCGCCGGATGGGTGACGGATCGCGCGCGCTGATCTGCGCCGCCGACGCCGATCGCGACCAGAGCTATTTTTTGTTCGCTACCACACGCGAGCAACTCGATTATCTGCGCTTTCCATTGGGCGATATGACCAAACAGCAGACGCGCGAACTGGCGCGGCGCTTCGGATTAGCGGTCGCGGACAAGCAGGACAGCCAGGACATCTGCTTCGTGCCGACCGGACGCTATACCGACGTCATCGGCCGCTTGAGGCCGAATGCCATCGAGCCCGGCGATATCGTCGACCTCGACGGCCGCGCCATCGGCAGGCATCAAGGCATCGTTCATTTCACCGTGGGACAGCGGCGGGGATTAGGGATCGCCTCCAGCACGCCGCTGTATGTGGTGCGGCTAGAGGCAGCCAGCCGCCGCGTCGTGGTGGGCCCGCGCGAGGCGTTACGAATGGATCGCATCGTGCTGCGCGACATCAACTGGATCGGCAACGGCCCGCTCGATTGCGCGGTCGGCGACGGGTTGGAGATTTTCGTGCGCGTGCGATCGACCCGCGCGCCGCAGCCGGCGTGGCTGCGCGCGGTTGATGGCGGTTATGAAGTCGAGCTTGTCGTAGGCGAAGAGGGCGTCTCCCCCGGCCAGGCCTGCGTGTTTTACGATGCGCCTCTGGGCCAGGCGCGCGTGCTCGGCGGTGGATACATCCAGAGCGCGACCGCGAAGAGCGCAGCGGCTAAAGGCCCGGCGCGGCCGCCGCCGCTCGTCGCGGCGATGCGCGGATAAAAACTTCAGGGCGGGGGCATGGCTGCAGATATCGACCGCGCGGGGGTCGCAAAGGCTTATGGGCGCTGGGCGCCGGTTTACGACCTGGTGTTCGGCAAGGTCTTCGACCATGGCCGCCAATCGACCATTGCGGAGGCCGACAAGATCGGCGGGCGGATACTGGATGTCGGCGTCGGCACTGGATTGTCGCTGTCGGATTATTCGCCCACCACGAAATTGTGCGGCGTCGATATCTCAGAACCGATGCTGCGCAAGGCGCAGCAGCGCGTGCGTGCGCTGGGTCTTCGCAATGTCGAGGCGCTCGCGGTGATGGATGCCAAGAATCTGGCATTCCCGGATTCGTTTTTCGACGCGGTGGTGGCGCAATATGTCATCACCGCGGTGCCCGATCCCGAAGCCACGCTCGATGATTTCATCCGCGTGCTGAAACCCGGCGGGGAACTTATTCTGGTCAATCACATCGGCGCCGAGAGCGGCCCGCGCCGCATCTTCGAACTGGCGTTCGCCCCGCTGGCGCGGCGGCTCGGGTGGCGGCCGGAATTTCCATGGGCGCGGCTGGCCGATTGGGCGGCAAAACACGGCGGTGTCAGCCTGACCGAACGCCGACCGATGCCGCCGATGGGACATTTCTCGTTGATCCGTTATCGTAAATCCTGAGGTCTCCGACTTTATGCGGAACCTCCGCGCGTGCGAGCCGTTTTCACTGCATGACAATGAAACACTCGCTCTTTCTCTCATGCATGCTGATGGCCGCGTCCGGGACGGCGAGCGCACAAGCCCCGCCCGCGCCGGCGACGCCACCGGCCCAAACGGCACCGCCAGCGCCCGCGCGCGCAAACGACTGCGCGCCGATGCAACGGGTACCGCCGCAAGGCACCGTCTCGCCTGACGGCACGACCACGGGCCAACGGGCAGAGCCGCTCGGCGACAAACTGGCGAAATCCGATGGCGTGTTGTGCCCGCCATCCGGCGTTGACCCGGAAATTCGCGCACCGACACCCGATACCGGCAACACGCCGGTGATACCGCCGCCCGGCAGCCCCGGCGGCGATCCCAGCGTCCGGCCGAAATAGTCGCGGTTTGCAAGCACTTGGCGGAATAGCGGGGTTTGCTTGACATGCCCTTGACCGGCTTCTTATATGCCGCGCGTTCGCGACTGCGGTATATAGGCCGTGACGGCGGACGCCGTGGCGGGGTAGCTCAGCTGGTTAGAGCACGGGAATCATAATCCTGGGGTCGGGGGTTCGAGTCCCTCTCCCGCTACCACGATTTCCCTGCAGTCAAGTATGACCTACGAATGTCCAGCCCGGAGACATCGGTAACAGGTCGGGCCGGCCGGCGGAGAAGTTGTCCGCCCCCATAAATTGCTCATAT
>DASWSO010000169.1:0-9641 GCA_036402635.1 Xanthobacteraceae bacterium | reverse complement strand
CATCGGCGTCTTCGGCAGCACGCCGGTGGTCGAAGCGGAGACCAGGTAGGCGACACGCAAAGCGGCGCCGAGGACGCGCGCGCGGTCGAGCACGCGGGTGCTGGCAAGCTCGCGCAGCCGCGGCGACAGCTCGTCGTCGATCAGGCCTACGTGACGGAAATACACCGCCAGCGCCAGGTAGGCGCGGCCCGGATGGTCGAGCCCGACGAAGCCCGCATGGGCGATGATGTTGAGCGACTGCTCGCCGCGATAATCCGGATGCACGCGCCAGCCGATGTCGGCGAGCAGGCACGCGGCGTGCCGCAGACGGCGCTCCTCCGCGGTCTCGTCGAGGCCGGAGGTTTTCATCAGGCGGTCGGTCCAGGCGATCAGTTCGTCGCCGTGCTCGGGCGAGCGGGAGCGCAGCAGGTTGAGGTCGCGCGCCGCCGCGATCAGCGGATCGACCTTCTGCTCTTCCGGATCGAGCAGCGCATAGAGCAGGCCCTCGCGCACGCCGAGCGCGGAAAAGACGATCTCCTTCGGCTTGGCGATGCGGACGACCTCCTCCAGCACCAGTGCGCCGTAGGAGAGCAGCGGCCGGCGGGCGTCGGAGACCACCTCGATGCGCGACAGCATCTCGGTATTGGCGCGGTGGACCAACCGCGAGAACTCGGAAATCTCCTTCGCGGGAATCGCGTAGCCGTGGGTGACGTGCAGCGGATAGCCCTTCTGCCACATGTGCAGCCGCGCCAGCGCGCGCCAGGTTCCGCCGATCGCGTAGAAGGTGCGGCCGCTGCCGGCCTGCAGCACCGGCACCTGGGCGAGCCCGTTGCGGACGATCTTCTCGGCCTTCTTCAGCGACCGCGCCGAGGCATCCTGCAAGGCGAGGCCGCCGAGCGGCAACGTGGTGCCGCGCCGCAGCTTATTGCCGCGCACGTCCACCAGTTCGAGCGAGCCGCCGCCGAGATCGCCGACCAGCCCGTCCGGACGGTAGAAGCCGGAGATCACGCCGAGGGCGGACAGTTCCGCCTCGCGCTTGCCGGACAAGACGTCGACCGGCGTGCCGCAGATTCGCTCCGCTTCGGCGATGAAGGCGGGCCCATTGGTGGCCTCGCGGCAAGCCGCCGTCGCCAGCACGTGCACGCGCGGCACCTTCACCACGTCGCAGAGCGCACGGAAGCGCCGCAGCGCGCCCAGCGCCTTGACCACCGCATCGCGCGCCAGCAGCCCGGTCGACTGCACCTCGCGGCCGAGCCCGCACAGCGTCTTCTCGTTGAAGATCGGAGCCGGGCTGCGGGTGAGCCCGTCATAGATCACCAGCCGGACCGAGTTGGAGCCGATGTCGACGACCGCGACCGGCGGTCCGTTCTCGATCCTGGTGCGCGCTTCGCCGACCGCCGGCGCGACGTCAGGCGCGCTGCTGACGGCGGAGGAGACTGCGAGGCGAGGATTCTTTGAGGGATTTTCCACGGCCCGACAGGCTCGGATTGGTCATGAAATATTTGTGGGCGTTGAAGGGCTCATCCCCCTCACGCACCCTTATGCGCACGGAGCTGCCGTCCGGCAAGAGCATCCAGCTCTGTTCGTTGTCCAGGAGGTTGGCGACCATAATCTGATCAAGCACTTGCTGGTGAACGGTGGCGTTGGAAATCGGGCATAGCGCCTCCACCCGGCGGTCCAGGTTGCGCGGCATCAGGTCGGCGGAGGAGATGTAGACGGCCGCCTTCTGGTGCGGCAGCCCGTGGCCATTGCCGAAGCAGTAGATGCGGCCATGCTCCAGGAAGCGGCCGACGATCGACTTGACGTGAATGGTCTCGGACAGGCCGGGCACACCCGGGCGCAGGCAGCAGATGCCGCGCACCACCAGGTCGATCTCGACGCCGGCCTGCGACGCCGCGTAGAGCGCGTCGATGATCACCGGATCGACCAGCGAATTCATCTTCATCCAGATCGCCGCCGGCCGCCCGGCCCGCGCATGCTCCATCTCCTGCGCGATATGGTCGAGGATGCGCTGCTTCAGATTGACCGGCGAGACCGCCATCTTCTCCAGCTCGGCCGGTTCGGCGTAGCCGGTGATGAAGTTGAACACGCGCGCCACGTCGCGTCCGATCACCGGATCGGCGGTGAAGAACGAGAGGTCGGTGTAAACCCGCGCCGTCACCGGATGGTAGTTGCCGGTGCCGACATGCACGTAGGACATCAGCGAGCCGCCCTCGCGCCGCACCACCAGCGAGAGCTTGGCGTGGGTCTTCAGCTCGATGAAGCCGAACACCACCTGCACGCCGGCCCGCTCCAGGTCGCGCGACCACTGGATGTTGGCTTCCTCGTCGAAGCGCGCCTTCAGCTCGACCAGCGCGGTCACCGACTTGCCGGCTTCGGCGGCCTCGGCCAGCGCCTTGACGATCGGGCTGTTCTTGGAGGTGCGATAGAGCGTCTGCTTGATCGCGACCACGTTCGGATCGCGCGCCGCCTGGTTGAGGAACTGCACCACCACGTCGAACGATTCGTAAGGGTGGTGGACGATCAGATCCTTCTGCCGGATGGCCGCGAAGCAGTCGCCGGCATTGTCGCGCACGCGCTCCGGGAAGCGCGGATTGTAGGGCACGAATTCGAGGTCCGGCCGGTCGACGCTGGTGAGCTGCGACAGTTCAGTGAGCGCCAGCACGCCCTCGACCACGAACACCTCGTCGTCGGCGGCGCCGAGCGCGCCCTGCACGAAGCGGCGCAGCGGCGCCGGCATGGCGCCGTCGAGCTCGAGCCGGATCACCGACCCGCGGCGGCGGCGCTTGAGCGCCGTCTCGAAGAATTGCACCAGGTCTTCGGCCTCTTCCTCGACTTCCACCTCGGAGTCGCGGATGACGCGGAAGGCGCCCTGCCCGCGCAGCAGGTAGCCGGGAAAAAGCATGCCGATGAACAGGCCGATCGCATGCTCCAGCGTGATCAGCCGGACGGTCTTGCCGTCGGGGGAATCCGGCAGGCGGATGAAGCGGTCGATCTTGTTGGGCACGCGGATCAGCGCGTTCATGGCCTTGCTGTCGGAGATGCGGATCAGGTGCAGCGCCAACGAGAAGCCGAGGTTCGGAATGAACGGGAACGGATGCGCCGGATCGATCGCCAGCGGGGTCAGGACCGGGAAGATGTGGTGCAGGAAGTGGTCTTCGAGCCAGGCGCGCTCGTGCTTGCTGACTTCCGGCCCGTCCACCAGCACGACGCCGTTCTGGGCGAGGTCGGCGCGCAGCTCGCGCCAGCGCCGCTGCTGATCGCTGGCGAGCGCCGCCACCGCCTCGGCGATGCGGGTGAGCTGCTCGGCCGGGGTGAGCCCATCGGGGCTCTTGGCGACGATGCCCTCGCGCACCTGCCCCTTCAGGCCGGCGACGCGGACCATGAAGAATTCATCGAGGTTGTTGGCCGAAATGGAGAGGAAGCGCACCCGTTCGAGCAGCGGATGGGAGGTGTTTTCCGCCTCCTCCAGCACGCGCCGGTTGAAGTGCAGCCAGGAGAGTTCACGGTTTATGAACCGTTCCGGAAGCGTCGCGAGGTCGGGCACGTCCGCGGCCGGTGCGGTTTTCGTGGCCTTTCGGGGGCGCAGCACGATGGCTTCGGCCTGATCCATTTTTTTAACCTTCTCCGCAAGCCGGTGACGGTGGCGCCGGTTGATGGCGCCGCCGTGACGAAAGGCCCCCCGCGGTCAGATTCGCCTATTCCCCGCTACGGAACAACTCCGCCGCGAGCGTCCGGTTGACCGGCCGGCGCAGCCGCAGCGCCTCCCCGTCCAGCCGGGCGACCGCCGCGCGCGCGCCGGCGAGCGAGCGCTCGATGCGGGCCAGCAGATATTCAATCAGGTTTCCATCAACATTCAGTTGACGGTCGGCGAACTGCTTGACCAGGGCGGCCCGTAACAGCCCGTCGTCGGGCGCCTGCACGGTCGCCACCGGGAGCGCGCGCAGCCGGGAGCCGAGATCCGGGAGGCCGACGCTCCAGCTCGCCGGCGGCGCGGCGGTGGTCAGGAGCAGGAAGGCCTCGTGCTCGCGCACCAGGTTGAGCAGGTGGAACAGCGCGCGCTCGTCGAGCCCGTCGGTTCCGACGTCTTCCAGCACCAGCGCGCCGGTCGCCAGCGCCGCCGGCAGGTCGGCGGTGCGCAGCGCCTTGCCGCTCAGGAAGCGGGCGCCCGCAAGCTCGGCCCAGATCGCGGCCAGGTGGCTCTTGCCGCTGCCGGACGGCCCGACCAAGGCGAGCGCCGGCGCCGGCCAGTCCGGCCAGCGCTCGATCGTCGCCAGCGCGTCCGCATTGCAGCGGCTCTGCAGGAAATCGTCGCGCGCGAAGCTCTCCTGGTGGGGAAGCTCGAGCGCGAGCTGGCGGGCGCCGGTCGGGCTCATAGCGTCACGGATCGATCCGCTCGAGCCGCTGCGGCGCCGCGGCCTGGCCGGTGTAGAGCGGGCTCTCGCGGTAGCGCCGCAGCGCGAAGCGCGTCAGCACGCCGACCGCGGCGGCGAGCGGCACCGCCAGCAGCAGCCCGACGAAGCCAAACAGGTAGCCGAACGCGAACAGCGCGAACATCAGCCAGACCGGGTGCAGCCCGACGCTCTTGCCGACCAGCTTGGGCGACAGGACATACCCTTCCAGGAACTGCCCGACGAAGAACACGGAGAGCACCAGCAGGATCGGCGTCCAGGCGGGCCAGAACTGCGCCACCGCGACGCTGGCCGAGACCACCAGCCCGGACATCGAGCCGATGTAGGGGATGAACGAGATCAGGCCGGCCACCAGGCCGATCAGAAAACCGAAGTTGAGCCCGACCAGCGTCAGGCCGAGTGCGTAGAAGGTGCCGAGGATCAGGCACACGGCGGTCTGGCCGCGGATGAATCCGGCGATCGCGACATCGATCTCGCGCGCCAGCCCGCGCACCGTCTCGCGCTGGCGCAGCGGCACCCAGCTATCGACGGCGGCGATCATCCGGTCCCAGTCGGACAGCAGGTAGAACGCCACCACCGGCGTCACCACCACCAGCGAGAGCACGGAGATCAGCGCGCGGCCGCCGCTCCACACCGATTTCAGGAACGCGGTGAGCCAGCCGGCACTCTGGCCGACCACGTCGCCCATCGTGGTGTCGCTGGTCCCCTGCTCGCCCAGCAGGCGGCGCAGCCACGGCAGGTTGGCCTCCGCGATCACGGCCTGCAGCCGGCGGACGTAGCCGGGCAGATTGTGCGCGAGTTCCCCGAGCTGGGTCGCCAGCAGCGGCACCACCAGCAGCAGCAGCGCGACGAACGCCAGCACGAAGGCGCCGATGATCAGCAGCGACGCGATCAGGCGATTGAGGCCGAGCGCCTGCAGCCGGTGCACCAGCGGGTTGAACAGATAGGCCAGCACCGCGCCGGCGACGAACGGCAGCAGGATGTCGCTGAGCAGCCAGATGGCGGCGATCGCGAATGCCAGGATCGCGAGCCAGAACGTCAGGTGGCGGCCGACCCCGCCTGCGACCACCACCACGCGCGTCTCCGCCATGCTGCCCTCGGCCTCGGAAACGCGGCGCGGCTTTAGCGCGGCGGCTCGCTCGCGCCCATGTGCCGGACCCACTCGCGGACATAGGCTGCGACCGAAAGCAAGGTCAAGGCGGCGACCGCCGCCATCAGCACCGGCAGCAGCCAGCCCGGATTGAACTGCAGCCCGAGCGAGGCGAGCACCAGGCCGGCGAACAGGATCTGCGCCACCGTGTTGAGCTTGGAGACGAGCAGCGGCCGCACCGACACCGGCTGGTCGATCAGCCAGGACAGCATGATGGCGCCGACGATCATGATGTCGCGCGACACCACCAGGATGACGAGCCAGCGCGGCGCCGCGTCGGTGATGCCGAGCGCGACGTAGATCGAGACGATCAGCACCTTGTCGGCGAGCGGATCCAGATAGGCGCCGAGCTCGGTCTGCATGCCGAACCGCTTGGCCAGGAATCCGTCGACGGCGTCGCTCACGCCGGCGGCAAGGAAGAGGATGAAGGCGAGCAGCAACTGATTGGCCGCAATCGCCCAGACCAGCACCGGCACCGCGAGAATGCGGGCGAGCGTGATCAGATTAGGCAGGTTCACGTGGACCCCGAAGCCCCGACACGTTCCACAGGATTTCAGGCCATAGACCGCGCCCGCGCGCTTGCCAAGACGCATGCGCCGCATGGCTCGCCCGCCGCGCCGATTGCGCCGGTCGCGATTCCGACGTAACCACCCGCCCGGCAGCGAGGCACCATGACGCGCAGCACCACCCGCGGGCTTACCTACGCCGAGGCCGGCGTGGACATCGATGCCGGCAACCGCCTGGTCGACCTGATCAAGCCGCTGGTGCGCTCGACCGCGCGCGCCGGCGCCGACGCCGAGATCGGCGGCTTCGGCGGGCTGTTCGACCTCAAGCGCGCCGGCTTCACCGACCCGGTGCTGGTGGCGGCGACCGACGGCGTCGGCACCAAGGTGAAGATCGCGATCGACACCGGGCTGCACGAGACGATCGGCATCGACCTGGTCGCCATGTCGGTGAACGACCTGGTGGTGCAGGGCGCCGAGCCGCTGTTCTTCCTCGACTACTTCGCCTGCAGCGTGCTGGCGCCGGAGATCGCCGCCAAGGTGGTGGCCGGCATCGCCGCCGGGTGCCGGCAGGCCGGCTGCGCGCTGATCGGCGGCGAGACCGCCGAGATGCCGGGCCTCTACCAGCCGGGCGATTACGACCTCGCCGGCTTCGCGGTCGGCGCCGCCGAGCGCGGACAATTGCTGCCGCACGGCGACGTCAGGCCTGGCGACGCGCTCATCGGCATCGCCTCGAGCGGCGTGCATTCCAACGGCTACTCGCTGGTCCGCAAGGTGGTGGAGCGGGCCGGTGCGCAGTGGAACGCACCGGCGCCATTCGATCCCACCACCACCCTCGGCGAGGCGGTGCTGACGCCGACCCGCATCTACGTAAAATCCTGCCTCGCGGCGATCCGCGAGACCGGCGCCGTGAAGGCGCTTGCGCATATCACCGGCGGCGGCTTTCCCGACAACATTCCGCGCGTGCTTCCCGACGGCACCGGCGTGCGGGTGGACCTTGCGAAAGTGCCGGTCCCGCCGGTGTTTCGCTGGCTCGCGTCCGCCGGCGACATCGCCGAGGCGGAGATGCTGCGCACCTTCAACTGCGGCATCGGCATGGTGGCGGTGGTGGCGGCGGAGCGGCGCGACGAGGTCACGCGCGTGCTCACGCGCGAGGGCGAGACCGTGGTCACGCTCGGCGAAGTGGTGGCGGCGCGCGAAGGCGCACCTCGGGTCAGCTACCAAGGACGGCTTGCGCTCGACGCCGCGGCGTCGCCATGAGCCGCAAGCGGGTCGCGGTGCTGATCTCCGGCCGCGGCTCCAATATGGCGTCGCTGATCGAGGCGGCGCGGCAGCCGGACTATCCGGCCGAGATCGCGCTGGTGATCTCCAACCGGCCGGAGGCGCTCGGGCTCGACCGCGCCAGCGCCGCCGGCCTCGCCACCCTGGTGATCGACCACACCCGCTTCGAGAAGGACCGCGAGGGCTTCGAGCGCGCGCTGCACAAGGAACTCACCGCGCGGCGGATCGAGTTCGTTTGCCTCGCCGGCTTCATGCGGCTGCTGACGCCGTGGCTGGTGCAGCGTTGGGAGGGGCGGATGATCAACATCCACCCTGCTCTGCTGCCGTCGTTCAAGGGGCTCGACACCCACGCGCGCGCGCTCGCGGCCGGCGTGCGCATCCATGGCGCCACCGTGCATTTCGTGGTGCCGGAAATGGATTCCGGCCCGATCATCGTGCAGGGGGCGGTGCCGGTGCGCCCCGAAGACACCGCCGGCACGTTGAGCGAGCGGGTGTTGGCGGCGGAGCACCGCATTTTCCCGCTGGCGCTGCGGCTGCTGGCGGAAGGACGCCTGCGCGTCGCCGGCAGTCGTTGCGAGATCGCCGGGTTCGAAGCCGAGCACCGCCCGTTCATCGTCCCTACGGGGTAGCCGGCCGCAACGAGTGCGGAGCAAGCAGATGGCGATTACGCTGTACACGTTCGGTCCCGCCTTCGGGCTGCCGGATCCGAGCCCGTTCGTCACCAAGGCCGAAATGCTGCTGAAGCTGTCGGGGCTGCCGTTCCGCAGCGAGCGCGGCGACGTGCGCAAGGCGCCGAAGCGCAAGCTGCCGTTCATCGACGACGATGGCGAACGGGTCGCGGATTCCACCTTCATCCGCTGGCACCTGGAAAAGAAGCACGGGATCGACTTCGACCGGTCGCTCAGCGCCGAGCAGCGCGCGGTGGCGTGGGCGTTCGAGAAGATGCTGGAGGACCATCTCTACTGGTCCGCGCTGCATGCGCGCTGGATGGACGACGCGAATTTCGCCAAGGGACCTGCCCGCTTCTTCAATTTCGTCCCGGCGCTGATCCGCCCGGCGGTGGTGTTCGCGATCCGCCGCAGCGTGCGCAAACGGCTGGATGCGCACGGCATGGGACGACACCCGCGCCCGCAGATCGAGGCGCTCGGCATCCGCTCGATCGACGCCATGGCGGACTATCTCGGCGACAAGCCGTACTTCATGGGCGCAGAGCCAACCGGCGTCGACGCCGCCGTGTTCGCGTTCGCCGCCGGTGGGCTCTGTCCGCATTTCGAGACGCCGCTGCGCACCGCCGCGGAGCGGCACGACAACCTGCGCCGCTACGTCGCGCGCATGACGGCGCGGTTCTATCCGGACTGGCCGGAGATCGCCGGCGTCAAAGCGGCCGCCTGAGGCGGTTAAGCAAACTCCAGAATCACCGCGTCGACCGCGAGCGTCTCGCCCGGCTTGGCGTGGATCGTCTTCACCACGCCGTCGCGCTCGGCGCGCAGCACGTTCTCCATCTTCATCGCCTCGACCACCGCCAGCGTCTCGCCCGCCTTCACCTCCTGCCCCGGGACGACCGCAATCGAGACCACCAGGCCGGGCATCGGGCAGACGAGCTTCTTGCCGCTGTCGGTCTGCTTGCGCACCGGCATCAGGCGCGCGGCTGCGGCCTCCTGCAGGGTGTAGACATGCGCCGGCGTCTGCACGCCGCGATAGGAGAGCTGAAAGCCGTTGAGGATCGGGCGCACCTGCACGGTCGCCCAGGCCTCGTCGATGAGCCCGGCCCAGGTCGGCGTGCCGGGCCGCCAGGCCGAGCGCACCATATGCCGGTCCGACGCGCCGCCGTCCTCGCGGCGGAACGCCACCACCAGGCGTTCGATGCTGTCTTCCATGTCGATGTGGAATTCGCGGCTGCCGAGCCGCACCACCCGCTCCTGGTCGAAGGTGACGCGGGTGCTCTTGAGCTGACCGGAAATGCGCCGCTTGCGGTCGTTGCCGATATGGTCGAGCGCGGCCGCCACCGCGGCCAGCCGGGTCGCCGTCTCGCCTTCCGGCGCGATCGGGTGGAATCCTTGCGGGTATTCCTCGGCGATGAAGCCGGTGGAGAGATTGCCGGCCTGCCAGCGCGGATGCTGCATCAGCGCCGAGAGAAACGGGATGTTGTGCTGCACGCCGTCGATCACGAAAGCGTCGAGCGCGTCGGCCTGCGCCTCGATCGCCTCCTCGCGGGTCGGCGCATGGGTCACCAGCTTGGCGACCATCGGATCGTAGTGCAGGGAAATCTCGCCGCCTTCCGCCACGCCGGTGTCGTTGCGCACCGTGACGTCGCCG
>DASWSO010000168.1:0-5350 GCA_036402635.1 Xanthobacteraceae bacterium | reverse complement strand
CGCCGCGCCGGCGCGGCAGCGCACCGTCGGGATCGACTTGAGATATTTTCAGAGATCGTAACAAAATCTTGGCAGCGCAAGTGCGGCACGGTCAATGAGAGCGGTCATGCCCGGCCTTGTGCCAGGCATGACGCGTAAGGAGGTTGCCTGGTGACTTGGGCAGGCTGTCGTTAGCCACCAAGCCCTACGCGGCCGCCGCCTTCTGCCGGTTCATTTCCAACCGCGCGTCCACCATGGCGACGGTCTCGTCCAGCACCGTGTTGCTCAAGCCGTGCTGGCGGCCGATCGCCTGCACCAGCCGGTCGACGCGCTCGATGTTGGGCGCGCCGGCGAACAGCGCGCGCGCCGCCGAGGACGGGCGCGCCAGCCCCTGCGCTGCCGCGGCGTATTTCTCGAATGGCACCAGGTCCTCCGGCTTGGCGCCGAGCCGGATGCAGAGATCGCGCACCCAGTTGTAGACCGAGCGCGTCGCGTCGATGTCGGTATGCACCGCCTCGCGGATCGAGCGCGCCGCGTCGGGCGTGACGCAGCGGTAGTTGCCGGAGATCAGCATGCTCCACTTGGCGAGCGGCACGAACACCGAGTCGTGCACCTTCAGCTTCACCGGCAGGTCGATCTCGCCGTCGCCCGGGTTGTAGCGCACCGCCTCGATGTCGGCCTGCATGTCGCGCAGCATCTGCGTCGGCTTGTCGGCCTCGAAGCGCGCCACCTTGAAGTTGGTGGGCAGCGTCACCTGCAGCACGTTGACCTTCTCCTCGGGCGGACGGAACGCCTGCGGGTCGGGACTGCACAGCGTCATCGCGCTGGGATCGAAATTGTCCCACACGCTGGCGTCCGTGTAGGCGTGGCGCAGCTTCGAGGTGTCGAGGCCCGGGATGCGCTTGAGGTAGGGCAGCGGCGGCATGTTCATGATCGACATGCAAGGAACGCGCGAGCGCGCCACCTGGTCGAGCAATTCGCGCACGCCCGGCGAGCGGTATTGCGGCTCCTGCATCGCCAGCGCGACCAGGTCGTAGTCGGCCACCTTCACGGCGCCGGGACCGTCGGCCGAGAGCTTGCCCGGCAGCTTGCTGGTGTCGATCTCGACCAGATCCTTGCGGCCCTTGATCGGCAGGCGCACGCGCGCGCCCTCGGCATTGATCGCCTCGGCCTCGGCCGGGAGGCAGACCAGCTTGATGTTGTGGCCGCCGAAGAGAAGCTTGGTGGCCAGGAGCGACCCGTAGGACGCTCCCATGATGAGCACATTGTATGGCATTTCCTGCCCCATGTTGGTTGTGTTGCACGCACGCATCCGCGCGCGTTGCATCGGCGCGGCCGGACCGCCGTCCGTCACGCCAGGATTCCGCGAGCCGCTATGCTATTGGTCCTAACGCTGCGGCGCAATCTTGCACTGCGGCATGACGACGCCGCGAGTTGGCGAGCGCGGCGCGGCGCGGTACTGAAGACGTGAAATCCGAGAGAGTGCTCATGGTCCGTTACCCGCGCTACGCCACCACCGTCATCGGCGCCCACAGCGTGCCGGACTGGTACGAGGCGCTCGACCGGCTGGTGGCGGTGGGTCAGCTCTCGATGACCGCGATGGCGGACGCGCAGTTCCGCGCCACCGAGGCGGCAGTGCTGGAGCAGGAGATCGCCGGCATCGACATCGTCACCGGCGGCGAGATGCACCGGCGCACCCACAACCGCCACTCGCCGCCGAACGCGATGCTGAATTTCTTCTGGCAGAAGATCCCGGCGTTCCAGGGCAGCACGCGGCCGAAGCCGATCACCGCCAAGGACCCGAACGTCTTCCACCCGGCCGCGACCTGCAAGGACCGCATCGGCGACAAGACCGATCTCGGCCTGGTCGAGGAATTCAAGACCGTCTCGGCGCTCACCGGCCGGCCGGTGAAGGTGACGATGACCGGCCCGCACATGCTGTGCAAGGTCGCCTACGACGAGCACTACAACGACCTGCCCCGCATGATGCAGGACCTGGCCAAGCTGCTGCGGCACAATTTCAAGCTGTTGGTGGACGCCGGCTGCCGCAACATCCAGATCGACGAGCCGCTGTTCACGATGTCGGACGATGCCGAGGTGCGGGCCGCGGTCGACGCCATCAACACGGCGATCGAGGGCTTCCCGGCCGACGTGCACTTCTCCACCCACATCTGCCAGGGCAATTACGCGGTCGGCAAGGAATACGACGCGCAGATCGGCCACCGCTATTTCGACACCGGCCGCTACAAGGCGGACCTGGTCACCAAGATTCAATGCTCGTCCTATCTGATCGAGCACGACATGGCGCATCACTACGAGGGGCTGTTGGGCGAGCGGCAGCTCGGCGTCGGCGCGGTCGACGTGCAGGACCCGAAGGTGGAGAGCGGCGAAACCATCGTGGCGCGCATCCGCTCGCATCGCTGGCTCGATCCGGACCAGACCATCATCACCAGCTCGTGCGGGTTCAACCACCTGCCGCGGCCGGTCGCGTTCGGCAAGCTGAAGGGAATGGTGGAAGCCAAGCGCATGCTGGGTGGTTGACGCCGTGCAGCGGAACGGGTCAATCGGCGGCGCCATGCCGCCCGCCGGAAGCCACTCGCGCCTGCACGAGACCGAGGAACTGCTGGCGCTCGCCCAGGAAGCCGGGCGCGTCGGCATCTTCGAATGGCAGGTGCCGGCCGGCACGCTGCGCCTGTCGCAAAAGTTCCTGGCGATCTACGGGCTGACGGAATTCGACGGCCGCTACCAGTCGTGGATCGACTGCATCTTCCGCGAGGACCAGCCGCGCATCCTGCACATCATCGACGAGGTGTTCGAGACCAAGGCGCGCGAGTTCCAGGCCGAGTTCCGCATCGTCAGCCCGATCGACGGCGCGCTCCGCTGGATGGAGGCGCGCAACGTCGTGCTGTACGGCGCGGACGGGCAGCCGCTGCGCGTCGTCGGCGTCAATGTCGACGTGAGCGAGCGCAAGCGCGCCATCGTCGAGATGCGTGCCTTCACCGAGACGCTGGAAGAAGCCGTGAAGGAGCGCACGCGCGAGCTGGAGGCGCAGCACGAGGCGCGGCGCAAGGCCGAGGAATCGCTGCGCCAGGCGCAGAAGATGGAAGTGATCGGCCAGCTCACCGGCGGCGTCGCCCACGACTTCAACAATCTCCTGACCATCGTGCTGGGCGGGCTCGACGTGATCGGCCGGCAGATCTCGGCCCTGGACTCCTCGCCCGCCACCGCTCGCATCGCGCGGGCGCGCGAAATGGCGGTGCAGGGCGCGCAGCGCGCCGCCACGCTGACCAGCCGGCTGCTGGCCTTCTCGCGGCTGCAACCGCTGGCACCGAAGGCGCTCGACGCCAACAAGCTGGTGGCGTCGCTGTGCGAGTTCCTGCGCCGCACCATCGGCGACGCGGTGGCGCTGGAGACCGTTTTGGCGGCCGGCCTCTGGCGCACCCATGCCGACGACAACCAGCTGGAGAACGCGCTGCTCAATCTCGCGCTCAACGCCCGCGACGCCATGCCGGACGGCGGCAAGATGACGATCGAGACCGGCAACAGCTACCTCGACGACGCTTACGTGGGCGCGCTGGCCGAACCGGTCGCGGCCGGGCAGTACGTGATGATCGCGGTCGCCGACACCGGTGCCGGCATGGACCGCGCGACCATCGAGCGCGCGATCGAGCCGTTCTTCACCACCAAGGAAGTCGGCCGCGGCACCGGGCTGGGCCTGAGCCAGGTCTACGGCTTCGTGCGCCAGTCCGCCGGCCACATGAAGATCTACAGCGAGCCCGGCGAGGGCACGACGGTGAAGATCTACCTGCCGCGCCACCTCGGCGAGGAGGATCAGGCGGACGCCGCTGCGGCGCGCGCGCCGGCCCACGCCATCGGCGCCGAGACGATCCTGGTGGTGGAAGACGACGCGGCGCTGCGCGCCTACACGGCCGAGAGCCTGCGCGAGCTCGGCTACGCGGTGCTGGAGGCGGCCAACGGCGCCGAGGCCCTAGGGCTGCTCGACCGCGACATCGACCTCCTCTTCACCGACGTGGTGATGCCGGGCGGCGTCAACGGCCGCCAGCTCGCCGACCTCGCGGTGCAGCGCAAGCCCGGGCTGAAGGTGCTGTTCACCACCGGCTACACCCGCAATGCCATCGTGCACCACGGCCGGCTCGATCCGGGCGTGCAGATGATCGGCAAGCCGTTCTCGTTCGACGAGCTCGGCGCCAAGGTGCGCGCGCTGCTGGATGAGGGATGAGCGCGCGGGCGCCCCGCGCTACTCCACCCGGATCTTGCGCGGTAGCCCGCATGCAGCGAAGCGCCATGCGGATCCGCAAACCGATGTCATTGGACCCGGCTCGCTTCGCCTCACCCGGGCACCGCGCGCGCCCTACGCCTTCGCGACCTGCGGCCAGTCGACCTCGTCGTGCGGGATCACCCACGGCTCGGCGATGCCGGCGGCCTTCCACTCGGCGAACGCTGGCAGCGCCGTCACCGCGTCCATGTAGGCGCGCGCGGCCGGCGACACCTCGACCGCGTAGGTGAGGAAGCGCGAGACCACCGGCGCGTACATCGCGTCCGCGCCCGAGAAGCGGCCGAACAGGAACGGCCCGCCCGCGCCGAAGCGGGCACGCGCGCCGCTCCAGATCGCATCGATGCGGGCGACGTTGGCGCGCGCCTCCTCCGACAGCTCGCGCCTGATCACCGGCCGCGACATGTTCATCGGACATTCGTTGCGCAACGCCTGGAACCCGGCATGCATCTCGGCCGAGATGGCGCGCGCCTGCGCGCGGGCGGCCGCGTCCGCCGGCCACAGGCCGGCCTCGGGAAAGCGCTCGGCGAGGTGCTCGATGATCGCCAGCGATTCCCACACCTGCACGTCGCCGTCGATCAGCGCCGGCACCTTGCCGGCCGGCGAGGCGGCGAGGATGCGCGCCTTGTAGCCCTCCTCGAACAGCGGCACGACCCGCTCCTCGAAGCGGATGCCGGCGACCTTCATCGCCAGCCACGGCCGCATCGACCACGACGAATAGTTCTTGTTGCCGATCACCAGCGTCAGCATGCGGGTGCCCTCCTCGTCTGACCGCCACGCTGCCGGGCGCGCGGCGCGAGCACAAGGCAATTGCGCAGATGAGTCCGATCACGCGCGCGAATGGCACCTTGCGGCTGCGGCGATTCAGCATATCGGGAGAGCCGCTGGTGATCCTGTTTCCTTTGGGCTCGGCCTGGTGCTGGCGCGCCTTCGAACTTGCGAGGCTCACGCGTCTGTGAGGATAATAAGCCTTGACCTAGGATGCGGACTATGAGCCCATAAGACACCCTGCTCGACGAGGGGCGTCTTCCGGAGGCGTCTTGGAGATGGAGCAGGATGCGGTCCCTCCGCGTACGG
>DASWSO010000167.1:0-1766 GCA_036402635.1 Xanthobacteraceae bacterium | reverse complement strand
CCCTGGCCGAAGTCCCGCACCTCCAGGACCAGCCGCCCGCCCGCGTGCCGCAGCGTGATGAGGACCTGGCCGCCTTCCGGCGAGAACTTGATGGCGTTGGTCAGCAGGTTCCAGAAGATCTGCTGGTAGCGCCCCGGGTCGATCCAGGCGGGCCGGCGCGCACTCGCCACCTCGGCTTCGACCTGCAGGCGCTTCTCGTCGATGCTGCCGGAGAGCGCGTCGATGGAGCTCGTCACCAGTTCCGCGGCATCGGCCCAATCGCGCTCCAGCCGCAGCTTGCCCGAGTTGATGCGCGACACGTCGAGGATGTCGGAGATGATCCGCGCCTGCGCCTTGACGTTGCGGTCGATCGCATCCAGCCCCTTGGTGGCTTCGGGCGTGGCGCCACGCCGCTTGAGGATGTGGACCCAGCCGATGATCGCGTTCAGCGGCGTGCGCAGTTCGTGCGAGAGCACCGCGATGAAGTCGTCCTTGGTGCGGCTGTGCTGCTCGGCCACCTGCCGCGCGGCCTGTTCGCGTTCCAGCACTTCGCGCCGGCGCTGCTCGAGCTCGTAGCGCTCGGACACGTCGATCGCGATGGCGATGCGCGCGCCCGGCTCGACGTGCGAGGACACGCTCCACTCCAGGTAAACCGGCCGGCCGTCCGCCGCGAGCAGCGGGAATTCGCCGCGCCAGGGGGCGCGCTCGTGCGCGGTGCTGGCAATGCGCGCGGCGATGCGGAGCCGCCACTCGGCGGGTGCGAAGTCGCTGATCGGCCGGGCCAGCATGTCCTCGCGGCTACGCCCCAGCATGCGCAGCATCGCCGGGTTGACGTCGGCGAAGCGGCCCTGCTCGTCGAGCAGCGCGATGCCGCTCTGCGCCTGGTCGTAGATCGCGCGGAAGCGCTGTTCGCTGCGGCGCAGTTCTTCTTCCGCGGTGCGCGCCCGGATCAGCGCCTGCAAGGTGGCGACCAGCACCGCCGGCTCCACCGGGTGCACCATGTAGCCGTCGGCACCCGCATTGAGGCCGGTGACGCGGTCCTCGTCGCGGATGTACGCGGCGGAGAGATGGACGATCGGCAGCAGCGCCGTGCCGGCGTTCGTGCGGATCCTGCGGCAGACTTCGAAGCCATCGATGTCCGGCAGGTGCACGTCCAGCACCACCGCCGACACGCCCCGCGCCGCCATCTCCAGGGCTTCGCCGCCGCTGGCCGCTTCGGCGGTCTTGAAACCGGCGGCCCGCACCACCCGCGCCGTCGAATAGCGCGTGGCGGGGTTGTCGTCGACCACGAGCACCGTGTGGGTCGCACGGTCGATGGTGGTGTTGATCACGTCCGTGTCGATCATTCGGGCCCTGCACCCTCCATCTGGGTGGGGATCGTCACCGAGAAGGTGGATCCCTTGCCCGCTTCGCTTTCCAGGAAGACGGTGCCGCCAAGCAGCGCCGCGAGTTTCTTGCTCAGGGACAAGCCCAGGCCGGTGCCGCGCAGGCGCTTCTGCAGCGGCGACTGCACCTGCGAGAAGTCCTCGAAGATGCTCTTGTGGAATTCCGGTGCGATGCCGATGCCGGAGTCCGACACCGAGAAGGTGACGCGTCCCTCGCCTTCCAGCCGCGCGGACACGCGCACTTCGCCCTTGGGCGTGAACTTGAGCGCGTTGGAGATGAAGTTGCGCAGGATGTGCGACAGCTTGCGGTCGTCGGTGTACAGCTTCGGGAGGTTTCCCGGCTCCTCGAACACCAGGTTCACCGCCGGATTGGTCAGCACCGGCTTGAACATGCCGCGCAGC
>DASWSO010000166.1:0-5362 GCA_036402635.1 Xanthobacteraceae bacterium | reverse complement strand
CGCCAAGGTCGCGGGCGTGCCGCGCATCATCGCCTGTGCGCCGCCCTTCAAGGGCGGGCCGCATCCGGCGATTGTCGCCGCGATGCATTTCGGCGGCGCGGACGAGATCTATGTGCTCGGCGGCGTGCAGGCGGTCGCCATGATGGCGCTCGGGACCGGCTCAGTCTCAGCCGTCGACATGATCGTCGGGCCGGGCAACGCCTATGTGGCGGAAGCCAAGCGCCAGCTGTTCGGCCGCGTCGGCATCGATCTCCTGGCCGGCCCGACCGAGACGCTGATCATCGCGGACGACAGCGTCGACGCGGAGATCTGCGCCACCGACCTGCTCGGCCAGGCCGAGCACGGTCCGACCTCGCCGGCGGTGCTGCTCACCGATTCCGAGAAGCTGGCGCGTGAGACCATGGTGGAAGTGGAGCGAATCCTGTCGATCCTGCCGACCGCCGACGCGGCCCGGCAGGCGTGGCAGGACTACGGCGAGGTGATCGTCTGCGACAGCACCGACGAGATGGTGCGGGAAGCCGACCGCCTCGCTTCCGAGCACGTGCAGGTGATGACGCGCGACCCCGACTACTTCCTCGCCAACATGAAGAACTACGGCGCGCTCTTCCTCGGCCCCCGCACCAACGTGGCTTACGGCGACAAGGTGATCGGCACCAGCCACACGCTGCCGACCAAGAAGGCGGCGCGCTACACCGGCGGACTGTGGGTCGGCAAGTTCCTCAAGACCTGCACCTACCAGAAGGTGCTCACCGACGAGGCGAGCGCGCTGATCGGCGAATACTGCTCGCGGCTGTGCGTGCTGGAAGGCTTTCTGGGCCATGCCGAGCAGGCCAACGTGCGCGTGCGCCGCTACGGCGGCCGCAACATCGCGTACGCGACCGCGGCGGAGTGAGCGACGTCCTGTCCCGGACGCAGCGCAGCACGAAGTGGTGCGCTGCTGATCCGGGAACCCGGTTTTTTTCCAGCCAAGCCCACCGGGGTCCCGCATCTGCGATGCACCGCTGACGCGCTGCACCGCGCGCGGGACAGGTGGAAGAGCGCGTGACAACCATGGACCTCCCCACCACCCCTTCGTTCCGCCTCGACGGCAAGCGCGCGCTGGTGACCGGCGCCGGGCGCGGGCTCGGGCATGGCTTTGCCGTCGCGCTGGCGGAAGCGGGCGCGCAGGTCACGCTGGCGGCGCGCAGCGGCGACGAGATCGAGGCGGCGGCGGAGGCGTTGCGCGCGCGCGGCCATGCGGCCGACGCCCTGGCGCTCGACGTTACCGACATCGAGGCGGTGCGGGCGGCGCTCGCCGCCAAGCCGGCGTTCCACATCCTGGTGAACAATGCCGGCACCAACCGGCCGGGCCCGTTCGTCGACACCAAGGTCGAGGACTTCGACTACGTCTTCAACATCAACGTGCGCGCCGCCTATTTCGTCGCGCAGGCGGTGGCGCGGCGGCTGGTGGAAGCCGGCGAAGGCGGCTCGATCGTCAATGTGTCGTCGCAGATGGGGCATGTCGGCGGCCCGCGCCGCACCGTCTACTGCGCCACCAAACACGCCATGGAGGGCTTCACTAAGGCGATGGCGATCGAGCTCGCGCCGCACGGCATCCGCGTCAACACGCTGGCGCCGACCTTCATCGAGACGCCGATGACGAAGCCGTTCTTCGAGAACCAGGAATTCCGCGCCGACACGCTCAAGCGCATCAAGCTCGGCCGCCTCGGGCAGGTCCCGGACCTGATGGGCGCAGTGGTCTTCCTCGCCTCCGACGCCGCCGCGCTGATGACCGGCACGTCGCTGGTGATCGACGGCGGCTGGACCGCCGACTAGCGCGACGCCGCGGACTCGCTCCGCTCAATCCGGGCTACGGAACTCGCGCGCAAGCTAGGCTAGAATCCGGCGGCGCGGGCTAGCGCGACCAGGCCGATACCGACCGCCACCGCCAGGAAGTCGTTGCGCCGCCACGCCATCACGGCGACCACGGCGACGATCGCCAGCATCGCCGGTGCGCCGCTCTTGGCCACGATCGGCAGGATGGTGGCAGCGACCACCGAGCCCGGCAGCGCATCCAGCATGCGGCGGATGCGCGGGGTGAGCGGCACGTGCCCCATCATCCAGTAGCCGCCGAAGCGGATCAGGTGGGTGGTCAGCGCCATCGCCAGGATCGCCGCGACGGCGCCGAACGGCGCGTCAGCGGGATTCATCGATGAACCCGCCGGTGACGCTGCCGGCGAGCGCGCCGGCGATGATGAACCACCAGCCGGGCACCAGCCACGACACGGCGAGCGCGACGCCGCCTGCGACCACCCAGCTGATCGCCCAGCGCGGTCCGCGCCACAGCGGCACCAGCATCGCGGCGAAGAATGCCGGCAACGCGAGATCGAGCCCGTAGGGCCGCGGGTCGTGGATCAGCCCGCCCAGCAGGTGGCCGGGAATCGTGCCGGCCCACCACACCACCCACATGATCAGGCCGGTGCCGAGAAAGACGCCGGCGTCGCGGCCGCCTTCGGCGCGGTAGCGCATCGCGATGATCCAGCCGGCGTCGACCGTCAGCATCAGCGCCGGATAGACCTGCCAGGCCGGCATCTGCGCCAGCCAGGGCCGCAGCGATGCGGTCATCAGGATGTAGCGCAGGTTGACGATGCCGGTGACCAGCGCGACCGTCAGCAGCGCCGAGAGCGTGAAGGCGGGGGTCCACACTTCCAGCGCCACCAGCTGCGAGGCGCCGGCGAATACCAGCGCGCTCATCAGCGTGGTCTCGGTCAGCGTCAGGCCCTTCTGCGCCGCCAGCGCGCCGATCGCCGCCGCCATCACGATGGTGCCGGGCACCACCGGCAGCGACAGCCGCACGCCTTCCACAATGCCGGCGCGGGTCCAGCGCGGACGCTCGGGATCGGCGCTCATGCCGCGCTATGGCACCACAATCGCGTCATGCCCGGGCGAGCCGGCGTCGCCCCGCCGGCGAGGTTCGACGCGGCAATGACCTCTCAACGACGCGTTCTGAAACAAGCATGCGCTCAGCTGCCGCTCAGGATCTGCTTCACGGCGCCGCTCGCCTTGCCGAAATCCATCTGGCCGGCATAGCGCTCCTTCAGCGCCGCCATCACCCGGCCCATGTCCTTGACGCTGGCCGCGCCGGTCTCCTTCACCACGCCTTCGATGGCCGCGCGGGCCTCGCCCTCGTCCATCTGCTTCGGCAGGAACGCGGTGATGATCTCGATCTCCTCGCGCTCCTGCGCGGCGAGCTCCGGGCGGCCGCCCTTGTCGTACAGTTCCACCGATTCCTGGCGCTGCTTGATCATCTTCTGCAACAGTCCGAGCAGGGCGTCGTCGGCCAGCGGCCCCTTGCCGCCGCCGCGCGCCTCGATATCGGCGTTCTTGATGCCGGAATTGACCAGCCGCAGGGTGGAGACCCGGCGCGCGTCCTTGGCCTTCATCGCCGCTTTCAGGCCGTCGTTGATTTGCTCACGCAGCACAGTCCTGCATCCTCCAGAATCGGTCCGTCAGCCCCTTGCCGGGCCGCAGATTATACGCAACTACACCCCCATGACAGACAACCCAAGCCGCCCCGCCTGGAGCGACCCCAAGCCGACCGCGCTGCTGGTGCTGGCGGACGGCACGGTGCTGGAAGGTTTTGGCATCGGCGCCGCCGGCCATGCGGTCGGCGAGGTCTGCTTCAACACCGCGATGTCGGGCTATGAGGAGATCCTCACCGACCCGTCCTATGCGGGGCAGATCATCACCTTCACGTTCCCGCATATCGGCAATGTCGGTACCAACGACGAGGACATCGAGGCGCTCAACCTCGCCGCCACGCCGGGCGCCTGCGGCGTCATCCTGCGCACCGCCATCACCGAGCCGTCCAACTACCGTTCCAACCAGTCGCTCGACGAGTGGCTGCGCCGCCGCCGCATCATCGGCCTCTCCGGCATCGACACCCGCGCGCTGACCCGGCTGATCCGCGAGCGCGGCATGCCCAACGCCGTGATCGCCCACGAGCCCTCCGGCAAGTTCGACCTCGAGGCGCTCAAGAAGCAGGCGCGCGAGTGGCCCGGACTGGTCGGCATGGACCTCGTGCCGCAGGTAACGGCCGGCCAGCGCTTCACCTGGGACGAGACCGCCTGGGAATGGGGCAAGGGCTACGGCCGGCAGGAGAACCCGGAGTTCCACGTGGTCGCGGTCGACTACGGGATCAAGCGCAACATCCTGCGGCTGCTCGCGCAGAACGGCTGCAAGGTCACGGTGGTGCCGGCCACCACCTCGGCCGAGGATATTCTGGAGCTGCAACCGGACGGCGTATTCCTGTCCAACGGCCCGGGCGATCCGGCCGCCACCGGCGAATACGCCGTGCCGGTGATCCGCGAGGTGGTGGAGTCCGGGGTGCCGACCTTCGGCATCTGCCTCGGCCACCAGATGCTCGGGCTGGCGCTCGGCGGCCGCACCATGAAGATGCACCAGGGCCACCACGGCGCCAACCACCCGGTGAAGGACCTCACCACCGGCAAGGTCGAGATCACCTCGATGAACCACGGCTTCGCGGTCGACCGCGACAGCCTGCCGGAGAACGTCGAGCAGACCCACGTGTCGCTGTTCGACGGCTCGAACTGCGGGCTCGCGCTCAAGGACAAGCCGGTGTTCTCGGTGCAGTACCACCCGGAAGCGTCACCCGGTCCACGCGACAGCCACTACCTGTTTGCCCGCTTCACCGACCTGATGCGGGCGCGCAAGGGGAGCTGAGGCGGAACCCCGCGCCGCGGGCACGACTTTCCTTGCGGGCTCCTGGGAGTGTCGCAATGAGCATCGTCGAAAGCGCCAAGAAAGCGTTCGAGGACCTCACCGGCCGCGGCAAGCCGTCGGCGAAAGAGGCGAAGGCGGCGGTCCGCGAGGTCGAGCCCAAAACCTTCATGTTCGCGGACGACGGTGCGGTGCCGAACAATCCGGAGCTGCCGTTCCTGGTCTACAGCCGAGCGGTCGCGCTCGACCCGGCCTACGACCCGGCGGCGGTGTTCGAGCAGCTGTTCGCGGCGCATGGCTGGGGCCAGTCGTGGCGCAACGGCATCTACGACTACGTGCACTACCACTCCAAGATTCATGAGGTGCTGGGCATTGCGCGCGGCAGCGCGCGGGTGCGTTTCGGCGGCGACAACGGCAAGGAGCTCAAGCTCGAAGCCGGCGACGTTGCCGTGCTGCCGGCCGGCACCGGGCATCAGCGGCTGTCCGCGAGCGCCGACCTCCTGGTGGTCGGCGCCTATCCGCCGGAGGGCGAATACGACGAGTGCCGCGGGTCCTTCACCGAGCACGGCCGCGCCCGCCGCACCATTCCCGAGGTGCCGGTTCCCAAACAGGACCCGGAGTTCGGCCGCAACGGTCCGCTGAC
>DASWSO010000165.1:0-4157 GCA_036402635.1 Xanthobacteraceae bacterium | reverse complement strand
CGGGTTTGGTGAGGGGCTGGTCGGGCGTCTGCTGATGCTCGACGCCCGCGCCATGCGCTTCGCCACGCTGGACTACCAGTGGGACCCGCAGAACCCCCTGTCCGGTGAGCAGCCGAGCATCATGGACCTGTCCGCTCACGCTGGCTGATCCGCCGGCCGGCTATTTGCTCCAGGTGGCGACGGTCTGCGCGCCCTTCACCACCGACCACTTGTTGTCGCCCGCCGGCACCAGCGTGAAGCAGCTCGCCTTGCTGCCCTTCCAGGTGGTGCAGAAGCCGTCCTTGGAGAGCTTCCAGGTACCGTCCCCCTTCACGCCCGCCTTGCCCTGCGGCTCGCGCGTGACCTTGCCGTCCGGCTTGAACAGCATGGTGAACTTGATGTTGGAAGGGGTCGAAGCGGTGAACGGCTGCCCGTTGAAAAATCCGGTCTGGATTTCGTTCGGCGCGAGCTTGTTGGCCGCCGCAGCAATCCCAACGCCGGCCGCGAGCACCACGGCGATACGCAAAGCCTGAACCATCATCGATCATCCCCTCCCGGTCGATGTTTGGTGCCGATCATACGCCGCTTCGCCGATTCGGCGCAGCGCTGCTCTCTGGCCACCAAGTGCGAACGGCTCTCGCATGTTTCCGCCTAGAAACATATGGCGCAATCTTGCGGAAATATGGTCCCCGTACCGGCTGAAGGATGGTCCACCTGACCGGCCGCCTGCCCCAGGACGGGAGCAGTCGCCGGATGTTAACCGCGGTGGTCCAGCTTCGACGCGGCTCCGGCGTGGGGCTGCGTGCGGCGCGGCGTCGGCAATGCAACTTTTCGGCATGGCGCGCGTAATCGTAGCGGCCTGGGGCGGACCGCCCCCGGCTCGCAGGGGTGGTGAGGGGTGCCGGTGCCGAAAGCGAGAATGACCACAGGACGTGTTGCCGCCGCCTTCGCGGCGGCTTTGGCGATTGCCGGAGCCTCGATTGGCGACGCCTCGATTGGCGACGCCCGGGCGCAAGGGTGGGGCTCCGGTTGGGGCAACTCCGGCTGGGGCAATTCCGGATGGAACGGCGGCTGGGGGCAGCAGTCGTCCCGGCGCGATTACTCCCGCTCCTACGAGTCGCGTGACGACCAGTACGGCCGCGAATATGCCCCGCGCCAGCAGCGCGGATACGGGTCTCCCGAATATGCGCCGCGCGAGGGTGGCGAGCAGGGCGAGGGCAGCCGCACCAGCAGCGGCCAGAGTGGCGGAAGCGGCGTGCTCTGCGTCCGCCTCTGCGACGGGCGGCATTTTCCGATCCCGCGCGTCTCGCAAGGCGCGGCGCTGAACACGACCAAGGTCTGCAACTCGCTCTGTCCGGCCGCCAAGACCCAGGTGTTCAACGGCAGCAGCCCGGAGTCGGCGGTGGCTTCCGACGGCACCCGCTACGCCAGCCTCGCCAATGCTTTCGCCTTCCGTGAGAAGATCGTGCCGGGCTGCTCCTGCACGGGCCACGGGCCCGGCGGTCTTGCCCAGATCGACATCGAATCCGACCCGACGCTGCGCGCCGGCGATATCGTCGCCACCCGAGGAGGGCTGACGGTGTTCCGCGGCTCCGGCAGCTTCCCCTACAAGGTGGCGGATTTCACGCCGCTGCAGAGCTACGCCAAGGCCAACGACGAGATCCGCCGCAAGCTCTCGAACGTGCGGGTGGACGTGACGGCGCGTGCCGTAACCCCCGTACCCAGGCTCGCGACCGCCGAGGACGAGAAGCCGACCGGCAAAACGCGGTCGCGCCGCCAACGTGCCGTGATCGACGCCAACCGCCGGGACGCCCGCGCGTCGTTCGACGGCTGGTTCCGCTGATCACGCGTCGAGCGCTGCGACCACGTCGTCGGCGATCGAGAGGGCGCTGGTCAGCCCCGGCGATTCGATCCCGAACAGATGCACGAGGCCGCGCAGGCCGTGCTGCGCCGGGGTCTCCAGGATGAAATCGACCGGGGGTTCGCCGGGTCCGCTGAGCTTCGGGCGGATGCCGGCGTAATCCGGCACCAAGCTGCCATCCGGCAGCCGCGGCCAGTAGGTGCGGATGCGGGCGTAGAAGCTGTCGGCGCGGTGCGGGTCGACCGCGTAGTCCTCGTCGTCGATCCACTGCACGTCGGGGCCGAAGCGCATGCGTCCGGCGAGATCGAGCGTGACGTGGATGCCGAGCCCGCCATCGACCGGCGCCGGATAGATCAGCCGCTTGAACGCCGGCCGGCCCGCGTAACCGAAGTAATTGCCCTTCGCCATCACCAGCTTCGGCAGCCGCTCGGCCGGATAGCCCTGGGTCACCCGCGCCAATGCCGGGGCCTGCAAGCCGGCGGAGTTGACCACAGCGTCGACCGTCAGCGCGCCTTCCTCCTGGCCGCTGAAGCGCACCTCCCAGCCGTCGGGGCAGGGGACCAGCGCGTCGACCCGCGTGCCGAACGCGATGGCGCCGCCGCGATCTTCGATCTCGCCCTGCAGTGCCAGCATGAGCGCGTGGCTGTCGATGATGCCGGTGTGCGGCGAGTGCACGGCGGCGATGCAGGCGAGTTCCGGCTCGAGCTGCTTCACCTCGTTGCCGTAGACGAGCGTGAGATCCTCGACGCCATTGAGCACGCCCTGCTTGTGGATCGATTCGATCTTGGCGAGCTCGGCGACGCTGGTGGCGACGATCAGCTTGCCGCAGCGCTGATGCGGAACGCCGTGCGACGCGCAGTAGTCGTACAGCAGCCGGCGGCCGCGGGTGCAGTGCCGCGCCCGCAGCGAGTCGGTCGGGTAATACATCCCGCCATGGATGACCTCACTGTTGCGCGAGGAGACGCCGTTGCCGATGCCGTTGGTGGCTTCGGCGACGATGACGTCATGGCCGGCCAGCGCCGCCGCGCGGCCCACCGCTAGTCCGACCACGCCGGCACCGATGATGAGGACTTGCACTGAGCGCACTCACCGTCCCCGGCCCTCATGCCGGGCATCCACGTCTTCCGGGTGCTACTGCTATCAAGACGCAAATGGCCGGGACAAGCCCGGCCATGACGCAATCCGGTGTGCGCGAGCCCGCGTCTACTCCGCGGCGATCCGCACTTCCGGCGCGGCGGCCTTGATGTCGGCGTCGACGTGCCGCTCGAACTTGGTGAAGTTCTTCTGGAACATGCCGACCAGCTTGCGCGCGGTCTCGGCGAACTCCGCCTTGTCCGCCCAGGTGTTGACCGGGTCGAGCAGCTTGCTGTCGATCCCGGGTACCGACACCGGCACGGCAAAGCCGAAATACGGATCGGTGCGGAATTTGGCGTTCTTCAGCGAGCCATCGAGCGCGGCAGTGAGCAGGCCGCGCGTCACCTTGATCGGCATGCGGTGGCCGACGCCGTACTTGCCGCCGGTCCAGCCGGAATTGACCAGCCAGCAATCGACATTGTGCTTGGCGATGTAGTCGCGCAGCAGCTTGCCGTATTCGATCGGATGACGCGGCAGGAACGGCGCGCCGAAGCAGGTGGAGAATTCCGGCTCGACGCCCACCAGCCCCTTCTCGGTGCCCGCGACCTTTGCGGTGTAGCCCGAGAGGAAGTGGTACATCGCCTGCGTCGGCGACAGCTTGGCAATCGGCGGCATCACGCCGTAGGCGTCCGCCGCCAGCATGATGATGTTTTTCGGATGCCCGGCGATTCCCGTCCGCGATGCGTTCGGGATGAAATCGAGCGGATACGCGGAGCGGGTGTTCTCGGTCTTTGATTCGTCGTCGAAGTCCGGTTCGCGCGTGATCGGGTCGACGATCACGTTCTCCAGCACGGTGCCGAAGCGCTTGGATGCCGCGTAGATATCCGGCTCAGCTTCCGCCGACAGATTGATCGTCTTGGCGTAGCAGCCGCCTTCGAAGTTGAAGATGCCCTCGGGCGACCAGCCGTGCTCGTCGTCGCCGATCAGCGTGCGCGCCGGGTCGGCCGAGAGCGTCGTCTTGCCGGTGCCGGAGAGGCCGAAGAACAGCGCCGAATCACCCTTCGGGCCGACATTCGCCGAGCAGTGCATCGGCATCACGCCCTCGCCCGGCAGGTAGTAATTGAGCGTGGTGAATACCGACTTCTTCATCTCGCCGGCGTAGCTCGAATTGCCGATCAGCACGATCTTGCGGGAGAAATCGATCGCGATGATCGTCTCGGTGCGCACGCCGTGGCGTTTCGGG
>DASWSO010000164.1:0-4077 GCA_036402635.1 Xanthobacteraceae bacterium | reverse complement strand
CCGGCATAGACCAGCGCGCCGACAATGCCGCCGGTGGCGGAGCCGACCACCGCGCCGGTCACCATGGCGGCGAGCCAGCCGGTGGCGGCCACCGGGCCGAGCCCCGGAATGGTCAGCATCGCGAGACCCGCCAGAATACCGACCGCTGTTCCGAGTGTACCACCGACCGCCACACCCAATAAGGCTCCTTCGGTCGTGCTGGGCTCATCGCCCTTGTCGGGCTTGCGCGTATCGTCACCGCCGGCCGGTGAGGTCTCTGGGGTCGAGGCCATGGTGGCCGGCGAACCGGCCGCCTGCGCGGTTGGACTCGTCGCCTGGCCGGCGCTTCCGGCCTCCGTCCCGCGGCGCCGCGCCGGGCCCTCGTCGTCGCGCTGGGTGGCGCCGCCGCCGAGCAGCCGATTGCCGGCATTGTTGGCGATCACGCTGATATCCTCGGAAGGGATGCCCATCCCCTCCAGTTCCGCCACGACGTAACGGGCGTTGCGATAATCGTCGTAGAGACGAACGATGGTGGTCTTCACGAGCATGGCGCTCTCCCTGGCAGCGCTCCGGCGCCGGTCTGATCCGGGCCATGCTAGGAACGATGCGGTGGCGTCCGCCTTGACGGGCATCAAGCGGCGGCGGAAAGCCGCCCGCCGCGCCAGCTCGCGAGCCGTGCTCAGTTGATCTTGAGGTTCAGCTCCTTGGCGAGCTGCGCGTATTTCTCGGCATATTCCTTCACCACGGCCGCGGCCTGTTCCGGGGGGCCGCCGTGCGGCTCGGTTGCGCTCTTCACCAGTGTGTCGCGCGCCGTCGGATCCGCCATCGCCTTGTCCATCTCGGCGTTGAGCCTGGCGACGATCGCCGGTGGCGTGCCGACCGGCACGAACACCGCGTACCAAGAGTCGAGGTTGAGGCTCGGGAAGCCGGCCTCCACCAGGGTCGGAATGTCGGCAAGCGTCGATGAGCGCTTCGGCGCCGACTGCGCGATGATGCGGACCTTGCCGGCGGCGTGGTTCGGAAGCAGCGCAGTCGGCCCGAGGAAAGCAATGCGGATGTGGCCGGCGATCAGGTCGTTGATCGCCTGACCGGCGCCGCGATACGGCACGTGCTCCATCTTGATGCCGGCGAGCTGGACGAAGGATTCGCCGAGCACATGCTGGTTGGAGCCGACGCCGGAACTCGCATAGCCCATGCCGGGCTCTTTCTTCACCGCCTCGATCAGCTCCGCGACCGAGGAGACATTCAGCGACGGATGCACGGCGAGCGCCTGCGGCTGACGTGCCAGCAGGATCACCGGCACCAGATCCTTCACGAAGTCGACGTTGAGCCGCAGGATGTGCGGCGAGCTCGCCACGTTGTCGTTGGTGACGAGCACCGAATACCCGTCGGGGGCACTCTTGACCGCGGCGTCATGGCCGATGGTGCCGCCGCCGCCGGTGCGGTTCTCGACGAAGAACTGCTGCCCCATGTGGCGCGAGAGATGGTCGGCGGTGAGCCGTGCGATGAAATCGAGCCCGCCGCCGGCCGCGAGCGGCACGATGAAGCGGACCGGCCGGTTCGGATAGGTCTCGCCGGCGCCTTGCGCGCGGGCCGCGGAAGGTTGGAAAAGCCGCGCGCCGCCGGCAAACGCCAAGCCAGCCGTACCCGCTATGAAACCGCGCCGTCCGATACCGCTCATGTTTGTTCCTCCCTGGTTGTTATAACCGACAATAATGCGCGGCGCGGTGGCAGGCCAGTCCCTCTGCTCCTGCGCGGCGCGGAGACCAGAAAGCGGGTGGTTCGGCGGCCTCTCCGGACGCATATCCGAGATGTCACGTGGAGGGTATGATCATGAGTTTCCGCCTCATCGGATTACCGGCCCAGGATTTTTCTCACCTGTTCGCGCTTTCGGACGAGCAGCTTGCGACGCAGGCCGCGGTGCGCCGGGTCGCCGATGCACGCGAGCCAGGATATCCGTGCCGTGTCAGCCTCACCGACTCGCAGCCGGGCGACGAACTGGTGCTGGTGAATTACGAGCACCACCCAGTTACCTCGCCTTACCGCATGCGCTTTGCGATTTTCGTGCGCAAGGGCGAGGAGACCTACGACAGGAGCGACGAGGTGCCGCAGCAGTTGTGCATCCGCGAGCTTGCGGTCCGTGCATTCGACAGCGACGCCATGCTGGTCGGCTGGGAGCTCGTGGACGGCCGCGATCTCGAGGCCACCATCGAACGGCTGCTCGCTGATGCTCGCGCCACCTATCTGCACATCCACTTCGCCGCGCCCGGCTGCTATGCGGCGCGGGTGGAGCGGGCGTGATTGCTAGGCCGGGGGCATCGGAGGAAACAGGTCGGCCACTGCGATCTCGACTCCGGGCGGGTCGAACCTGATCGTACCTTCGTGCACGATGCGGGTCAGGACCGTGTCGGCGCCGGCGCGCGCATGATGCAGCACCGGCAGTTGCTCGGGATCCACGATCAGGTAATGAGCCACGCTCGGCAGGCTGATAGCCGGGAAGCTTGAGCTGCGAATCGCAAGCGCGGTTTGCACCCGAAACTTCATCTCGCCATGTGCTACCCGTTCCGGCGACATCGCACACGCGACACCGTTGTAGAGTTCATAGCGTCCCTCCTGGCCTTCAGCCCAGGCCAGGAACTGGTCCACCGTCATCAGCGGTGCGGGTGTGGTCGTCTGCAGCGACACCTGCGATCCTTCGGCTCGTGCCGCCAAGCTAATGGCGGGTTCGATGTATTTCAGCCCTTTAACTGTCCGCCCGGAAGCCGTTCTCACGCACCACGGCACCC
Source organism: Xanthobacteraceae bacterium (assembly GCA_036402635.1). Taxonomy (GTDB): domain Bacteria; phylum Pseudomonadota; class Alphaproteobacteria; order Rhizobiales; family Xanthobacteraceae; genus DASWSO01. The sequence continues at coordinate 1,312 of DASWSO010000164.1, read as the reverse complement.
CAGACCCGCATCTGCTCGGCAAAGAACGTGCGCAGTTCCTCCGGCCCACCCAGCACGAGCTTGATCTGCAGCGAGTCCTCGAGCTGGCGGGTCACGCGCTCCTCGCGGAGCGCGGCGATAAGTTCGCCGGCGAAGCGGTCGACGAGCGGCTTCGGCGTTCCGCCGGGCGCGAACACGCCCCACCACGCATACGACTCGAACCCTGGAAACCCGCTTTCGATCGCGGTCGGCACATCCGGCAGGCTCTTCAGCCGCATCGCGCCGGTGGTGACGACGCCGCGTAGCGCGTTGGCTTTCACCTGCGGCGTGACCAGCGCGGCGCTGGCGATGATGCTGTCGACGTGGCCGGCGATCGCGTCGTTCATCGCCGGCCCGCCGCCGCGGTAGGGCACGTGCGTCCAGCGCACGCCGGCGCGCTTGCCAAGCACCGTCATCGACAGATGCCCGAGGCTGCCGGTGCCGACCGAGGCGAAGGTGATGCCGTCCGGCTTGGCTTTGGCGGCGTCCACCATGTCGCCCAGGCCGCGGAAAGGCCGCGACCGGTGGGTTGCCAAGACGTTGGGCGCGGTGCCGATCAGCAGCACCGGGTCGAGATCCTTCTCGCTGTCGAACGACAGGTTCATCAGCGCCGGATTGACCGCGTGGGTATCGAACACGAATAGCCAGCTGGTTCCGTCAGGGGCGGATTTCGCCACCTGGGAGGCGCCAATGCTGCCGGAGGCGCCGGGCTTGTTCTCGATCACGACAGTTGCGCCGAGACGCGACTGCAGAGCCGGCTGCACCATACGGGCGATCGGGTCGACGGTTCCGCCGGGCGGAAACGGCACCACGATCCTGGTGATGCCGGACGGCCAGGTCTGCGCCCGCGCCACGTAAGGTGCCGCCAGAGGGGTCGCCATCGCGCCGGCCAGCAGGGTGCGTCTCGTCAGCTTCGGCATGTGCTCCTCCCAGAGATTCCTTGCCGCGCTTCAACGCCTCACAAGCTCGATGGCAGCACCCGGTCGGGTGGCCGGTGGCCATCCATGAAGGTTCGGATATTGATGATCACCTTCTCGCCCATCTCGATCCGGCCCTCGATCGTGGCGGAGCCCATGTGCGGTAGCAGCACCACCTTGCCGCTGCGCGCGAGCTTCACCAGGCGCGGATTGACCGCCGGCTCGCGCTCGAACACGTCGAGACCGGCGCCGGCGATGTCGCCGCTCTCAATCAGCCGCGCCAGCGTGTTCTCGTCTATCACCTCGCCGCGCGCAGTGTTGACGACGAAGGCCTCCGACCGGATCAGCTTGAGCCGGCGCGCGGACAACAGATGATA
>DASWSO010000163.1:0-2859 GCA_036402635.1 Xanthobacteraceae bacterium | reverse complement strand
GAATCGCGGATCAGGATCGACAGCCGCTCCTGTTCGATCTCGCGGGTCACGCCGCCGTTGCGGCGCACGATCGGCATGATGGCGGCGCCCGGATCCTTGATCGTGTCCTTCAGGCCCTGGGTGAAACCGCTGAGAAAGCCCTTGATCGCCTCCGGCTTCTCCGCAAGCGCACGCGCATTGGCGAAGATCGCGGTGCCGTAAAGCTCGACCCCGTGCGGCGCCATCAGGAACACCGAAATGTCCTCGGCCGGCACGCCTTTCTCGCGCAGGTTCAGCGGTGTCGAATAGGATGCTCCGGTGACGGCATCCACCTCCCCGGCCGCCAGCATCGGCTCGCGCACCAGCAGCCCGACATTGACCCCGACCACTTTAGCCGGATCGATCTGGTTGACGCGTGCCAGGATCGGCCATGCGAAGGTGGCGGGTTCGGCCGGCGCCAATCCGAGCCGCTTGCCTTGCACGTCGGCCAGCGTCTCGACGCCGCGGCTCTTGCGGCCGATCACCGCATAACTCGGCCGGTTGTTGACGATGAAGATCGCCCGGATCGGCGCATTCGGGTTCTGGTCGCGATAGCGGATCAGCGTGTTGATGTCGGCGATGCCGAGCTCGTAGCCGCCCGAGACCACCCGCGTGATCGGCTCCACCCCGCCGGCGGAAGGCTCGATGGCGACTTCCAGCCCCTCGTTCTTGAAGTAGCCTTGCTCGAGCGCGAACAACAGCGGCGCGGTCGGTGCCTCGATCCTGCCGTCGAGAGTGAGCCTGAGGGGGGTCTGGCTGGAGGCGGGGGCCGCGGCGGAGGCGAGGATCAGGCACACTGCGAGGGCGAAAACGGCTACGCCGCGTCTGCAGACGCCTACCTCCATTCCGGTGGTCCTTGTTGGCCGGTTGTCACCGGCGGACTTGGCCTCCCCCAAGACCGCGAGCTTGACGGACGGCAGCAAAGAATATGCCGTCGCAAAGCGCAAGCTACGAATTGTTCACAACGCGGTTAAGCACCGCTTCCGCGGCAGGATGCCGCGCCGGAGCATTGTCGCCGTCGCAAATGCCTCCAATTTCATCGCGGTGGTACACTGTCCGGCGGCGGAACTGAGCGGCTCATGAGCATCGTCGACCAGCCGAGGCAGAACTCCGCGGCAAGCGCGCCCGGGCCGTTCGCCGCACCCTATGCGCCACCGGACGAGAGCGTGGCGGAACGGCTGCTGGCGGATGCCGCCCACAGCGGGCCGGTCGAGCGGGACATCGACGCCCTGGCGACACGGCTGATCGAAGCCGTTCGGGCCGAGGCAGGCGGGCTCGGCGGCATCGAGGAGTTCCTGCGCGAATATTCCCTCTCCACCAAGGAGGGTCTCGCCCTGATGGTGCTGGCGGAGGCGCTGCTGCGCGTTCCGGATGCCGGCACCGCCGACCGGCTGATCGAGGACAAGCTGGCGCAAGGCGATTGGGCGCACCACGAGGTGCGCTCGCATGCGCTGCTGGTCTCCGCCTCTGCCTGGGCGCTCGGCGTGACCGCGCGCATCGTGCGGCCCGGCGAAACGCCGGAGACCATCGTTGCCGAGGTCGCCAGGCGGCTCGGCGTGCCGGCGGTGCGCGCCGCGACGCGACAGGCGATGCGGCTGCTCGGCTCGCATTTCGTGATGGGGCAAACGATCGAGGAGGCGCTCGGACGCGCTCGCCCGCAGCGCCGCCTGCGCTACTCGTTCGACATGCTGGGCGAAGGCGCCCGCACGGCGGCCGACGCGGAGCGCTATTTCGAAGCCTATGCCCATGCCATCGGCGCGATCGGCGCCGCCGCCGGCGACCGCGCGCTGCCGGAGCGTCCCGGCATTTCGGTCAAGCTTTCGGCCCTGCATCCGCGCTACGAGGCGATCTCGCGCGAGCGGGTGCTGCGCGAGCTGCCGCTGCGGCTGCTGGAGCTCGCGCGCGCCGCCAAGACGCATGACCTCAATCTGACGGTGGATGCCGAGGAGGCCGACCGGCTGGAGCTGTCGCTCGACGTGATCGCGGCGGTGCTGGCCGATGCGTCGCTGCGCGGTTGGGACGGCTTCGGCCTTGCCGTGCAGGCCTACCAGAAGCGCGCGCCGGCGGTGATCGACTGGGTCGAGGCACTCGCCGAACATCACGGCCGCCGCATGATGGTGCGGCTGGTGAAGGGCGCCTACTGGGACACCGAGGTGAAGCGCGCGCAGGAGCGCGGGCTCGCCGATTATCCGGTGTTCACCCGCAAGGCGATGACCGACCTCTGCTATGTGCATTGCGCCCGCAAGCTGCTGGCGGCGCGGGCCCGGCTGTTTCCGCAATTCGCCACGCATAACGCGCTCACCGTCGCGACCGTTATGGCGGAGGCCGGCGGTGGCGAAGGCTACGAGTTCCAGCGCCTGCACGGAATGGGCGAAGCGCTGTACGACGCGCTGCTCGCCGAGACGCCGGCGGCGGCGTGCCGCGTCTACGCGCCGGTCGGCAGCCATCGCGACCTGCTGGCCTATCTGGTGCGGCGGCTGCTGGAGAACGGCGCCAACTCGTCGTTCGTGTCGGCGGTCGCCGATCCGGCCGTGCCGATCGCGCAGATCCTGAAGCGGCCGCGAACCGCGATCCCCTCCCCGCTCGCGGCGCGGCATCCGCACATTCCGCGCCCGCCCGATCTCTACGCGCCGACGCGGCGCAACTCCGCCGGCGTCGAGTTCGGCGACCGCGCGGCGGTCGAGACGCTGGTGCGCGAGATCGCGAGCGCACAGGCGCCGGCGTATGCGGCGCCGGTCATTCACGGACGCGAGCGCCGCGCGAGCCGCGCGGTGGCGTCGCCGATCGATGCGCAACGCGTCGGCGACGTCCTGGAAGCCAATGTGGGCGACACTGAAGCCG
>DASWSO010000162.1:0-2268 GCA_036402635.1 Xanthobacteraceae bacterium | reverse complement strand
AGGTCGGCCGGCCTGCGGTAGATCGTCTCGGGCTCGTCGATCTGGATCAGCCGCCCGCCCCGCATCAGCGCGATGCGGTCGCCCATGCGCAGCGCCTCCTCCGGATCGTGGGTGACCACGATGCCGGTGACGCGGCTCTCGCGCAGCACGCTCAAGGTCTCCTGCCGCACCTCGTCGCGCAGCCGGCGGTCGAGGCCGGAGAACGGCTCGTCCATCAGCAGCACGTTGGGGCGCGGCGCGACCGCGCGGGCGAGCGCGACCCGCTGCTGCTCGCCGCCCGAGAGCATGTGCGGGTAGCCGTCGGCATGCGCCGTCAGCCCGACCCGGTCGAGCGCCAGGCGCGCCTCCCGCTCGGCGGCGGCGCGCGGCAGGTCGCGCAGCCCGAACATCACGTTGGCGAGGTTGCTGAGGTGCGGAAACAGCGCAAAATCCTGGAACATCAGGCCGACGCCGCGCCGTTCCGGCGGCAGCTCGGTCGGCCCCTGCGTCACGTCCTGGCCGTTGATCAGGATGCGGCCGCCGCTCGGATGCTCGACCCCGGCGGCGAGCCGCAACAGCGTGGTCTTGCCGCAGCCGGACGGGCCGAGCAGGCAGACGATCTCGCCCGGGTCGACGTCGAGCGAGACGCGGTCGACCGCCAGCGTCTCGCCGTAGCGGTGCGACACCTGGTCGAAGGTGAGCCGCGCCGCGATCGTCGCCGGCGTGCGCGGACGCGACACCAGCCGCCGCAGGAATCCTGGTCGAGGCGGATCGCGATCGAGCAACGCAGACAACCTTTCACCGTCATTGCCGGGCTTGACCCCGCAAATCCATCAAAAAAAATTCCGCTGACGGAACAGCAGTCTTCAGATGGATGCCCGGTCAAGCCCGGGCAAGACGAACGGCGCGGAGCGCGCCCTACTCCTCGACCCGCTCCGGCGGCGGCGCCAGGGTCAGGTCGAGGTCCCCGGGCTCCAGCGGATCCTCATCCTCGCGCAACGACGGATCGTCGGACGGGACCGGCACCGAGAAGCCGGGCGGCAGCCCGCCTTCCAGCAGGCCGGCGCCCTTGAGCTCCTCCAGCCCAGGCAGGTCGCCGAGCGCCTCGAGCCCGAAATGCGAGAGGAACTGTTCGGTGGTGCCGTAGGTGACCGGGCGCCCGGGCGCCTTGCGGCGGCCGCGCAGCCGCACCCAGCCGGTCTCCAGCAGCACGTCGAGCGTGCCCTTGGAGGTGGAGACGCCTCGGACCTCCTCGATCTCGGCACGGGTCACCGGCTGGTGGTAGGCGACGATCGCCAAGGTCTCCAGCGCGGCGCGCGAGAGCTTCTTCGGCTCGGTGACGTCGCGCGCCAGCAGCCAGGCGAGGTCGTTGGCGGTGCGGAAGGTCCACTTGCCGGCGACGTTGACGAGATTGACGCCGCGCGGCGCGTATTCGGCCTGCAGCCGGCGCAGTGCCCCGCGCGCGTCGACATTGGCCGGCAGCCGCTTGATCAGATCCTTCTCGTCGAGCGGCTCGCCGGCGGCGAACAGCAGCGCCTCGATCAGCCGCAGCTCCTCGGGACGCGGCTCCGCTTCGGCGTGCCCCTCCTCGACCGGCTCGGCGGCGGGGACTCCCGCCTCCGCATCGTTGCTGACGACGGTGAGATGCCGTTCGGCCCGTCTGCTCATGGTGGCCTCCTCGAACTCAGTTGAGGTCGTGTCCGGTGCTTGCCGCCGCAGCACCCTGCGCAGGACCCGACGCGATACGTTTACGCAAATATAGCGGCGCGAATGCGCCGGCCTGATGCGCTTCCAGCGATCCGTCGCGGATCAGCTCGAGCGAGGCTGCGAAGCTCGACGCCAGCGCGGTCGCCCGCATCGCCGGATCGACCACGAACGCCAGCAGGAATTCGTCCAGCCGGCTCCACTCGCCGATATTGCCGACCAGCCGCTCCAGCGTCGCGCGCGCGTCGGCGAGCGACCACACCGCACGCGGCGCGAAGCGCACGCGCGCGAGCGCGTTCTTGCGCCGCTGCACCGCGTAGGCGGTCAGCAGGTCGTAGAGCGTGGCGGAGAATTCCGGACGCTTGGTCTCGGTCACCGGCTCCGGCGCGCCGCGGCCGAAAACGTCGCGGCCGAGCTGCGGCCGGTTGGTCAGCGCACTGGCGGCGGCGCGGATCGCTTCCAGCCGGCGCAGCCGGTGCGCCAGCGCGGTGGCGAGATCGGCGGCGCTCGGCTCGTCGGCATCGTCGCTCTGCGGGATCAGCAGGCGCGACTTGAGATAGGCGAGCCACGCCGCCATCACCAGGT
>DASWSO010000161.1:0-4984 GCA_036402635.1 Xanthobacteraceae bacterium | reverse complement strand
GCACGAGAACGTCGCGGTCGGCATGGCGCACGGCTACCAGATGGTCACTGGCCGCATGCAGATGGTGATGGTGCATGTCGGGCTCGGCACCGCCAACACCATCAACGGCATCTACAATGCGGCGCGGCTCAACGTGCCGATTCTGCTTGCCGCCGGGCGCACGCCGATCACCGAAACCGGCGTGTTCGGCGGCCGCAACAATTACATCAACTGGGCGCAGGAGATGTTCGACCAGGCCGGCATGCTGCGCGAGCTGGTCAAATGGGACTACGAGCTGCGGCATCCGAGCCAGGCGACGCTGGTGGTCGACCGTGCGCTCGCGATCGCGCAGAGCGCTCCCGCCGGGCCGGTCTATCTGACCCTGCCGCGCGAGGTGCTGGCGGCGCCGGCGCAGCCGTCGGATCCATCGGTGATCACGCCGGCGACCATTCCGGAGCCCGATGGAGGCGCGCTGCAGACGCTCGCCGGCTGGCAGCAAGCCGCCGAGCACCCGGTGATCGTCACCTCGTCGGCCGGCTACGACCCGAAAGTGTGGGGCGCGCTCGGCGCGTTGGCGGAGCAGTGCGCGATTCCCGTCGTGCAATACCGGCCGCGCTACATGGCGCTGCCGACCGACCACCCGATGCACGCCGGCTACAATTCGACCCCGCTGGTGCGGCAGGCCGATCTGGTCATCGTGCTGGAAAGCGACGTGCCGTGGATTCCGGAGGAAGTCGGGCCCGTTCGCGCGCGCGTCGCCCATATCGGGCTCGACCCGCTGTTCGCGCGTTATCCGGTGCGCGGCTTCCCGACCGACCTCGCCATCACCGGCAGCCCGGCGGTCGCGCTGGAGCGGCTCGCGAAACTGGCCGGCACCGGAAAGTCCCCGCGCATCGAAGAGCGCCGCGCGGCCTTCAGCCGCCGCGAGCGCGCGGCGAAGACTGCGTTCAGCGACGGCAAGCCGCCGAAGCAGATGACGCCGCGCTGGCTCACCTACTGCCTCGACCGCGCCGCCGGCGACAACGCGATCGTGATCAACGAATATCCGCTGGTGCTGGAGGAGCTGATCGTCCGCGAGCACGGCCGCTATTTCTCCCACAGTCCGGCCGGCGGGCTCGGCTGGGCCACCGGCGCCGCGCTCGGCGCCAAGCTCGGTAGGCCGGACGCGACCGTGATCGCCGCGGTCGGCGACGGCGCCTACATGTTCGGCAATCCGACGGCGGCCCATATGGTGTCGCAGGCACTCGGCCTGCCGGTTCTGTTTGTCATCAACAACAACGCGCGCTGGGGTGCGGTGCACCGGGCGACGCTGTCGATGTATCCGCAAGGGTACGCGGCCGCGGAGGCGCAGCCGCCGTTCTCGTGCCTGGAGCCGTCGCCCGCCTACGAGCTCATCGTCGAAGCGAGCGGTGGCTACGGCGAACGCGTGGACGATCCGGCGGAGCTGCCGGCCGCGCTCGCGCGCGCGCTGCGTGCTGTGCGCGACGAGAAGCGACAGGCGGTGCTCAACGTGATCACCGAAGCCGTCTACGAGCGCACGAGCTGAGGCCGCATGGGGCATCGCGCGCTCAATAAGGGGCTCGATCGCGATCCGCGCATCCTGTTGGCGCCGGCAGAGGCCGAACCTGATTTCGTCGCGGCATTCGCACGCGGCTTACGCGTCATCCGTGCCTTTGGCGAGAACGCGCAGATGCTCACGCTGTCGCAGGTGGCGGAGCGCGCCGAGCTCACGCCGGCGGGCGCGCGCCGGCTGCTGCTGACGCTGGTGAAGCTCGGCTATGCGGGCGCTAAGGGGCGGCACTACTTCCTCACTCCCAAGGTGCTGTCGCTCGGCTACGCGTTCCTCAGCTCGCTGCCGCTCTACCACTTCGCGCAGCCGATCCTGGAAGACCTGGTCGCCAAGACCGGAGAGACCTGCGCGGTGTCGATGCTGGACGGCGCCGACGCTGTCTACGTGCTGCGCATTCCGCTGCGCCAGATCATGTCCGGCGACTTCGGCATCGGCACGCGGCGGCCGGCGCACGCGACCTCGATGGGCCGCGTGCTGCTCGGGGCGTTGAGCGACCGCGATTTCGCCGAATACATCGCCCGCGCCGACCTGCGCGCCTATACGGACCTGACGATCACGGATCCGGCGCGGCTGCGCGCGCGCGTCATCCAGGATCGTGCGCAAGGATACGCCTGGGTCGCCGGCGAGCTGGCGCCGCATGTCAGCGGCCTGTCGGCGGCGATCCTCGACGCCGAAGGGCAGGGCGTGGCGGCGCTCAACGTCAGCTTCAACCGTCCCAAGATCACCCGCGCCGAGGTGCTGCGCAAATATCTGCCGCAGCTGCAGGCCGCCGCCGAGGCGATCGGACGCTCGCTGCGGCTGCGCGAGCGCAGCATGAGCGACCGGCTGACATGAGGCCTACACGATTGAGCGGATGCCGGGCATCTTTCTTGCTTTGTCGCATGCCGTTGTAGCCAGGGAGCTGCCGATGCCGGGCCTTCAGGATAGACGCACGACCCTCCGCCTCTTGGGCGCGGCCGGCCTGAGCGCCGCGATCCCGCTGCGCATCGGCGGCGTGCAGGCGCAAGCGTTTCCGTCGCGCCCGATCACCATCGTGGTGCCGTTCCAGCCGGGCGCCACCAACGACATCCTGGCGCGGGCGGTGGCGCAGCACATCATCGAGGCCGGCAAGGCCAACGTGGTGGTGGAGAACAAGCCCGGCGCCAGCGGCATCATCGGCGCGCAGGCGGTCGCGCGCGCCGAGCCGGACGGTTACACCATCATGATCGCGCCGAGCGGCGTGCTGGCGATCAATCGCTGGCTGTTCTCGAAGCTCAGCTACGACCCCGAGAAGGACTTTGCGCCGCTCACGCTCGCCGGCACGGTGCCGAACGCGCTGATCGTCAATCCGTCGCTGCCGGTCAATTCGGTGCAGGAGCTGATCGCCTACGGCAAGGAGAACCGCGGCAAGCTCAACTACGCGTCGATGGGCACCGGCACCACCGGCCACCTGTGCGGTGAGATGTTCAAGCGCGCCGCCGGCATCGAGCTCGTGCATGTGCCGTACAAGGGCAGCGCGCCGGCGCTCAACGACCTCCTCGGCGGGCAGGTGCAGATGATGTTCGACAACCTGCCGACCGCGCTGCCGCACATCAACGGCAACCGCTTGCGTGGGCTCGCCGTCACCAGCGCGGCGCGGCATCCGCAGGCGCCGCAGATCCCGACCATGATTGAGAGCGGATTGCCCGAGGTGGAGGCGACCGCCTGGTTCGGCTTCGCGGCGCCCGCGAAGGTACCGGACGCCGAGCGCAAGCTGCTCGCCGATTTCATCATCGCGGCGCTGAAGGACGCCAAGGTGCGGGCGCAGCTCGAGAAGCTCGGGGTCACCGTGGTCGCCAACCAGCCGGCGGAGTTCGCCGCCTTCATCGCCAGCGAGTCGCGCAAGTGGCAGAAGGTGGTGCAGGACGCCGGGATCAAGATGGAGGAGTGACCACCCCGTCATCGCTGGGCTTGACGTGTCCATTCGTCATGGCCGGGCTTGTCCCGGCCATCCCCGTCTCGCTTCTTCCGCTAAAGTAAGACGCGGATGCCGGCGACGAGCGCGGGCATGACGGCTGTGGTTGCGAAGACATTGAAGGAGACAACGGTTTTGCCGAACCGAGAGCGGCGGGCTTGACCCGGCGGTCCATCAAGACACACTCGGCTGGATTCCCGGATGCGGGCATGACGGCGAGTGGGCGATGAACGAGCAGCCACGGAAATTCGAAGCAGCCGGCGAGGCCACGCCGGCGCCGCCGCCCGCGCAAGGCATCCTGCCGATCGCGCGCGAAAAACTGCCGCGCCGGCTGCGGCGCATCCTCTGCCTCGACGATTTCGAGCCGGCGGCGCGCCGCCACCTGCCGCGGCCGATTTTCGGGTTTATTTCCGGTGCTGCCGAGACCAATGCGTCGCTGCGCGACAACCGCGCCGTGTTCGAAGAGTTCGGCTGGGCACCGCGCGTGCTCACCAACGTGTCGCAGCGCTCGCAGGCCACCACTTTATTCGGCAAGACCTATGCGGCCCCGTTCGGGATCGCGCCGATGGGACTGAGCGCGCTCGCGGCCTACCGCGGCGACGTCGTGCTGGCGCGCACCGCCGTCCGCGCCAACATTCCAATGATCATGAGCGGCTCCTCGCTGATCCCGCTGGAGACGGTGGCGCAGGAGGCGCCAGGCGCGTGGTTCCAGGCCTACCTGCCGGGCGAGCCGCCGCGCATCCTGGCGCTGGTCGAGCGCGTCGCCAGAGCCGGATTCGAAACGCTCGTCCTCACCGTCGACGTGACCGTGCTGGCCAACCGCGAGAACAACATCCGCAGCGGCTTCTCGACGCCGCTGAAGCCGGGGCTGCGGCTCGCCTGGGACGGCATCACGCGCCCGCGCTGGCTGGTCAACACGGCGGCCCGCACCTTGCAGCAGTATGGCCTGCCGCATTTCGAGAACTCCTACGCGACGCGCGGCGCTCCGGTCCTGTCGCGCAACGTGGAGCGCGACCTCGGCATGCGCGATCACCTGAACTGGGAGCATGTCGCGCTGATCCGGCGGGCATGGAAGGGCCGCCTCGTGCTCAAGGGCGTGATGCGCAAGGAGGACGCCCGGATCGCGCGCGAGCACGGCGTCGACGGCATCATCGTCTCGAACCACGGCGGCCGGCAGCTGGACGGCACCATCTCGCCGCTGCGCGTGCTGCCGGAGATCGCCGCCGAGGCGGGCGATATGGCGGTCATGTTCGACAGCGGCATCCGCCGCGGCAACGATGTGCTGAAGGCGTTGGCGATGGGCGCGCAGTTCGTGTTCGTGGGGCGGCCGTTCCTCTATGCGGCGGCGATCGCCGGCGAGCCCGGCGTCGCGCACGCGGTCAACATCCTGTCGCAGGAGATCAACCGCAACCTGGCGCTGCTCGGCGTCAACAGCCCGCAGGAGGTCGGGCAGGAGGCGCTGCTTCGCCGCAACCCGCCCGCGGTCTAGTGCCGTCTCGCCT
>DASWSO010000160.1:0-3071 GCA_036402635.1 Xanthobacteraceae bacterium | reverse complement strand
CCGCTGCAGAACACCCGCGACGTGATCGGGTATCAGGGCCCGCACCAGCCCGGCACCATCGTCATCAACACCTCGGAGCGGAAGCTCTACCTGGTGATGGATGGCGGGCGCGCGCTGCGCTACGCCGTCGGCGTCGGCCGCGAGGGCTTCCAGTGGGCCGGCAGCCAGAAGATCACCAACAAGCAGGAATGGCCGGATTGGCGTCCGCCGGCGGACATGCTGCGCCGCCGCCCCGACCTGCCGCGCTACATGGCCGGCGGCTTGAGCAACCCGCTCGGGGCGCGCGCTCTCTATCTCGGCGCCTCGATCTACCGCATCCACGGCTCCAACGAGCCGGAGACGATCGGCCAGGCGGTGTCGTCGGGCTGCATCCGGATGCTGAACGAAGACGTGGTCGACCTCTACAATCGCGTGAAGGTCGGCACCCAAGTGGTGGTGCAGCGCTAGAGGCTACGTCCTCCCTCCAGCGCGGTACCGAATAACCCTCCCCCTGGGCCTGGGGGAGGGTTATTTATTTCGGCATGACCGCGACTCAGTCCCCAAGTGCCCCTGCCCGCGCGGCCGCGCGCGGCTTCGCCCATATCGAGACCTGGGTGTTCGATCTCGACAACACGCTCTACCCGCATCACCTGAACCTGTGGCAGCAGGTCGACGACCGCATCCGCGCCTTCATCGCGGGCTTCCTCAAGGTGACGCACGAGGAAGCGTTCCGGGTGCAGAAGGACTACTACCGGCGCTACGGCACCTCGATGCGCGGGCTGATGACCGAGCACGGCATGAAGCCCGACGACTTCCTCGACTACGTGCACGAGATCGATCATTCGCCGCTGGAGCCGAACCCCGAGCTCGGCGCCGCGATCGAGCGGCTGCCCGGCCGCAAGCTCATCCTCACCAACGGCACCCGCCGGCATGCCGACGCGGTGATGCGGCGGCTGGCCATCGACACCCATTTCGAGGACGTGTTCGACATCGTCGCGGCGGAGCTGGAGCCGAAACCCTCGCAGGTGACCTACGACCGCTTCCTGGCGCAGCATGGCGTCGACCCGACGCGCGCCGCGATGTTCGAGGATTTGGCCCGCAATCTCACCGTGCCGCACGCGCTCGGCATGACCACCGTGCTGGTGGTGCCGGAGCACACCCGCGAGATCTTCCGCGAAGGCTGGGAGCTGGAGGGGCGCGACGCCCCTCACGTCGATCACGTCACCGACGATCTCGCCGGGTTCCTGCAGCGCATAAACCCGGTGGCAGTTTGAGGGCCGTCATTCCGGGCTCGCGCTGACGCGCGCCCCGGAATGATAGCGAACTACGCGGCGAACTGCGTCGCCAGCGCGAACAGGCCGACCGCGATCACGGCGCCACCGAGATAGGGCGCGGCTTCCATCCGGCGCGGCGCCTGCTGGACCAGCAGCCGCACGGCCAGCATGACACCCAGCCCGATCACGCTCTGCACGACCGCAAGGCCGGCGAAGTAGGCGACCAGCGGGGTGCGCTCGGCGCCCACGATGCTCTCGCCCAGCGCATAGCCGTGGAACAGGCCGGCGACCGCGAACAGCGCCAGCGCCGCCGCGGCCGGCAGCGCGCGCGCCCAGATCAGCACCGCGCCGAGCGCGATGACCGAGAGCGCCACCAGTGCTTCCGCCGCCGGCAGAGTAGCGCCCTGGACATGTATGGCGGCGCCCAAGACCATGGCGAGGACATAGCCGATCACCAGCCCGGCGCCGACGCGGTGCAGCGCCGCCAGGCAACCGATCGCCACCACGGCGGCCAGATGGTCGAGCCCGATGATCGGATGGCCGAGCCCTGACAACATGCCTTCCGTCAGCGTCGACGGCAGCCTGCCGCCCATCGGGTGATGCGCCAGCGCCGGTGCTGCCGTCAGCATCAGTCCCGCGGCCGCCGTGATCGTTCGCCAAGCCCGCGCCATCGTCCGTACCCCTCCGAAGTCCTGCCGGCTATCATGGCGCCGGCGTCGAACTGCTCATAGCGCGCCGCCGCAGCCATGCCAATGCGCCTCTCGCGGTTGACATCCGCGGTCGGCTTCGCGACACCACCGGCCGCAGAGGGGACAGTCCACAATGGCCGACGATCTCGCCCGCACCATCGATGCGGCGTTCGAGCAGCGCAACGAGGTGGGCCCCCACACCAAGGGCGCCGTGCGCGACGCGGTGGAGACCGCGCTCGAGCTGCTAGACCGCGGCGAGGCGCGGGTTGCCGAGAAGCAGGGCGGCACGTGGCGGGTGAACCAGTGGCTCAAGAAGGCGGTGCTGCTCTCCTTCCGTCTCAACGACATGACGGCGATCCAGGGCGCGCCGGGCGGCGCCTCCTGGTGGGACAAGGTCCCGTCGAAGTTCGCCGGCTGGGGCGAGAACCGCTTCCGCGATGCCGGCTTCCGCGCCGTGCCGGGCTCGGTGGTGCGGCGCTCCGCCTATATCGCGCCCGGCGTGGTGCTGATGCCGTCGTTCGTCAATCTCGGCGCCTATGTGGACAGCGGCACCATGGTGGACACCTGGGCGACGGTGGGTTCCTGCGCGCAGATCGGCAAGAACTGCCACCTCTCGGGCGGCGTCGGCATCGGCGGCGTGCTGGAGCCGCTGCAGGCGGAGCCGGTGATCATCGAGGACAATTGCTTCGTCGGCGCGCGCTCGGAAGTGGCCGAAGGCGTGATCCTGCGCGAGGGCGCGGTACTTTCCATGGGGGTGTATCTCGGCGCCTCCACCAAGATCGTGGACCGCGACAGCGGCGAAATCTTTCAGGGCGAAGTGCCGCCGTACTCCGTGGTGGTGCCCGGCACACTGCCGGGGAAGCCCGGCAAGGACGGCGGCGCCGGCCCGAGCCTCTACTGCGCCGTGATCGTCAAGCGCGTCGACGAGAGGACCCGGGCAAAAACGTCCATCAACGAGCTGCTGCGGGATTGATCCCGGCGCCGGCGCTCCGCTTTACCCGTCGGGAGGCGCGCGGTACGCTCGCCGGCAATTCACGAGGGGGGCTACGATGGATAACATCAATTGGGGCGACCTGCTGTTCGGCTTCAACGGCCGTATCAACCGCGCAAAATATTGGCTGGGAATTCT
>DASWSO010000159.1:0-4778 GCA_036402635.1 Xanthobacteraceae bacterium | reverse complement strand
TCCGATCGCAGCAGTGAGGATGGAAAGCTTTTTCACGGCAGCCCCCTTTCGTGTGGCTCGACTGAACGAATGCATCCTACGGAAGGCCCCGGGCTCGCGCTATTGTTGAAAAGCCACAGTCGATCTCAAAACAGGACACATCGACAGGCCGACCAAGTCGCGAATCGCGGAAATGTCCGGCTTTTCAGCCCGCATCGCGCCCGGACCCCGTATGTTGCGTTTGGGATACACTTAAGCGCCTGCGCGGTTGCGGCGGTGCCAAAGCCGGCGCCGGCACTTGCGCGCGTCGAAAAAACCTCGGCCCCAAAAGCAAAGGGCCGGCGCAAGGCCGGCCCTTCGTCGCCCCCGAAAGTAGGTGGGATCAGTAGGACGCCATCACGGCGACCGGAGCGGCCCAGTTGAACTTGTAGCTGAGGCCGGTGCGGACCATCATGCCGTTGTGTCTGATGTCGGCGGCGCCGCGATCGCTGCGCAGGTCGAAGTAGAGCGCCTCGATGTGGGTGACGATGTTGCCGCCCCAGGGAGCCCAGGCCATGCCGGCGCCGGCGGTCCAGCCGCTCAGCCAGCGCGAGCTGCTGTCTTCGAAGCCGGCGCGGTTGGTGAAGGTCAGCCGCTGGTCGCCGTAGGCGAAGCCGCCGGTGCCGTACCACATGACGTTGTTGACGGCGTAGCCGAGCTTGCCGCGGACGGTGCCGATCGAGCGCAGGCGGCTGTCGCAGCTGCCGAGGATCTGGAAGCCGCAGGTCGGGGTGTTGCCGTTGATGCGGGCCCAGTCGTAGTCGGCTTCGACGCCGAACACCCACGAATTGACCTGCCAGTTGTAACCGATCTGGCCGCCGAACATCAGGCCGCGGGTGTCCTGCGAGCTGCTCACCAGGCCCGGGTTGACCAGCGGGTCGCGGAGGGTGCCGCGGGCGCCGCCCGAATTGTAGCCGAGGTAGAAGCCGGTCCAGCTGAAGGCCGGTTCGACCCCCGCCGGCGCGCCGCGCGGGACGCCCATGTCGGCTGCCAGCGCCGGGCCGGCCAGCAACATTCCGAGCGAAGCAGTGATAAGCGAAAGTTTCCTCATGGGTGCCCCCAGTTCCGTGGTGGTGGATTGTGCCTTGGGACGGAACTTACGAGAGTCACTCGCACCCCGCTATTGTTGAAAAGCCACACTCGTTCCCGAAACACCACGCCGGACGCCATGCCGCGGCGCGCGCCGATCCTCGCCGCTGGCTTGAATTCGCCGCGATTGCAGCGGAAAACCGGCTTCGCGATGCTTCCGCCCGCCCATCCGCCTCTTGCTTGAATCGAATGCACCACGCCCTCGCCATCGCGTTGACGGTGTTCGCGACGCTCGCCGGCGGGGTCGCGCAGGCGCAGGCGCAGGCGATGTTCACGCAAGGCCAGGTGGCGCCCGCGGCCCCCGGTCCCGGCGGCGCCACCGGCGCCAGCCTGGCGGCGCCCGACGGCGGCGTCACCCGCTCGATCTCGCCGCTGACCGCGCCGCCCAGCGGCGTGGCGCAGCCGCTCTCGCCCAACTCGGCGTTTTCCGCGCCCGGCGGCGGCGGCGCGATCGTGCCGCCGGCGCTCGGCGGCGTGTCGACCACGGCCCGATTCGCCCGCCAGGCGGTGCCGATCACCTCCGGCCTGCATTGGCGCGTCTATCCCGACAAGCCGGACCAGAGCGGCAGCTTCCGGCTGCTGAAGGAAGAAAAGAGCGCCAATCCGACCTTCGTGCTGCCGCCCGGCGGCTACATCGTGCATGTGGCGGTCGGGCTCGCCAGCGCCGCACGGCGCGTCCAGGTGCGCACCGACACCTCGCGCGAAGTGTTCGAGCTGCCGGCCGGCGGCGTGCGCTTCGAAGGCCGCGTCGGCGACACCCGCATCCCCACCAGCCAGGTCTCGTTCGACGTCTATCGCGGCAGCCAGTTCGACCTCGGCGACAAGCGCCCGGTGGCCTCGGAAGTGCCGACCGGCGACCTCGTCATGCTGCCGGAGGGCACCTATCACGTCGTTTCCAACTACGGCGACGGCAATGCCGTCATGCGCTACGACTTCCGCGTCCAGACCGGCCGCCTCACCGACGCCCGCATCAATCACCGCGCCGCCGTCATCACCCTCAAGCTGGTGAGCGAGCGCGGCGGCGAGGCGCTCGCCAACACCGCCTGGTCGGTGCTCACGCCGGGCGGCGACGTGATCAAGGAATCGATCGGCGCGTTCCCGAGCGTGGTGCTGGCGGAGGGCGACTACGTCGCCATCGCCCGCAACGAGGGCAAGGTGTTCAATCGCGAGTTCAAGGTCGAGCCCGGCTTTGACCGCGAGATCGAGTTGCTGGCACGCTAAGCGCCGTCATTGCCGGGCTTGACCCGGGCAATCCATCAGACGAATCCTTACAGTCTCCCGCAATAGTCTCCCGCAGCACTCGCGCATGGCCGTTTCCGAAAATCGCATGAGCGAGACCGGGCCGATTCTCGCAGGCGACATCGACATCGCCGCGACCGCGATCCTGCTCGACGTCGACGGCACGCTGATCGAGATCGCGGCGACGCCGGAAGCCGTGCGGGTGCCGCCGAGCCTGGTGCATACGCTGGCGCGGCTGCGCGACAAGCTCGAAGGCGCGCTCTGCCTGGTCAGCGGCCGGCCGATCGCCGTGCTCGACCGGCTGTTTTCGCCGCTGCGGGTGGCGATCGTCGGCGGCCACGGCGCCGAGGCGCGGCTGAGCCCGCACGGCATGACGGTGCGCAGCCGCGTGCATCCGATCGATCCGGAGCTGCGCCAGCGGCTGCTCGCCATCGCCGGCGACACCCCGGGCCTGCTGGCCGAGAGCAAGGAATATTCGGTGGCGCTGCATTACCGGCTGGCGCCGGAGCTCGAGCACATCGTGCGCGACCAGGTCAAGGCGCTGTGCGACGCCTACGGCCACGGCGCCGTCGAAGTGCTGCCGGGCAAGTCGGTGTTCGAGGTCAAGCCGGTCGGGTTCAACAAGGGCATCGCCATCCGCGAGGTGATGCGGCACGCGCCGTTCGCCGGCCGCACGCCGATCTTCATGGGCGACGACGTCACCGACGAGAGCGGCTTCGCGGCGGTCGGCGAGCTCGGTGGCCTCGGATTCTCGGTCGGACGCAGGCTGCCGAAGACCAAGGGCCTGTTCGGCACGCCGCGCGAGGTGCGCAGCTGGCTCTATGCGCTGTTGCGCGGCCCGGAGACGGGGTGAGCAACACGAAGGCGGGGGAGGGAGGTCGGATGGATTCGCGCTGGATAGGGATCGCGGGAGCTTCACGGGGTCGCTGCGGAAGAGCGTTCCGGATCGGCGCGTCCGCCTTGGCGTTGCTGTGCGTGGCCGCCACCGCGGCGAGCGCACAGAACTGGCCGAACCGGCCGCTCAAGCTGGTGGTCGCGTTCGCCGCCGGCGGCTCCACCGACGCCACCGCGCGGCTGCTCGCGCAGAAGCTCACCGAGCGCCTCGGCCAGCCGGTGGTGGTGGAGAACCGCCCCGGCGCCGGCGGCAATATCGGCTCCGAATCGGTCGCCAAGGCGGAAGCCGACGGCTACACGCTGATCATGGCGACCAGCACCACCCATGCCACCAATCCGAGCCTCTACAAGAACCTGCCGTTCGACCCGATCCGCGATTTCGCACCGGTCTCGCTCACCGCCTACATTCCGAACGTGCTGGTGGTGAATCCGTCGGTGCCGGCCAACGACCTCGGCGCGTTCGTCGCCTTCGTCAAAAGCAATCCCGGCAAGGTGAACTACGGCTCGGCCGGCAGCGGCTCGTCGCAGCACCTCGCCGGCGCGCTGTTCGCCACCATGGCGGGGGCGCCGATGACGCATGTGCCGTATCGCGGCGGCGCGCCGGCGATGAACGACCTGCTTGGCGGCCACGTGCAGGCGGTGTTCGCGCCGCTGGTGGAGGCGCTCGCCCACATCCAGTCCGGCAAGCTCAAGGCGCTCGGCGTTACCACCTTGAGGCGCTCGCCGCTGTTGCCCGAGGTGCCGACCATCGGCGAGAGCATCGCGGGCTACGAGGTGACGCTGTGGAACGGCATTTTGGCGCCGGCCGGCACGCCCGCGCCGGTGCTGGCGAAGCTGCATGCCGAGATCGTGGCCGCGCTCGCCTCCGACGACGTCAAGGCGCAGCTCGCGACGCAAGGGTCCGAGCCGGTCGGCTCGAGCCCGCAGGAGTTCGCCGCCTTCCTGCGCGCCGAAGGCCCGAAATGGGCCAAGCTGGTGGAGATCTCCGGCGCCAAGGTGGATTAGCCGTCGCGCAGTTTCTCGAAGCTTTGGCCCTGCACAAACCGCTCTGCCATGTCGATGTGATGCAGCATGTCGGAGCGCGCCGCGCTTCGTCTCAGGCTTAGGGTGGGCAAAGGCGCGGCTTCGCGCGTGCCCACCGCTCCGTTTGCTGTCCCGGACAGAATGGTGGGCACGCTTCGCTTTGCCCACCCTACAGGCTCTCCCGCAAGCGGGCGAGGTGAGAATCACCGCCGCCGCCGCGTCACAAGGCGCAATGACAACGCGCGCCGCGCTTCGTCTCAGAACGCATGGGTCGCGTCGGCCGCCCCTTTGCCAGGGGCGGCACGCCCGCCCTTGACGGCGCGGCGCATCCCTTTCAAATCAGATCGCGACGTGACTGAGTTCACGCCACCGCCCGCGGCAATCGCCGCATCACCCGAAACGAGGACCGATGGCACGCGCGGCCCACGCATCCCCGCCGACCGCCGCCGATGCGGACGACTGGCCGGACCGATTGCACGTGCTGTTGCGCGAGCAGCAGGTGCGGCAGGTGGCGT
>DASWSO010000158.1:0-4830 GCA_036402635.1 Xanthobacteraceae bacterium | reverse complement strand
GGCGCCGGCTGCTCCGACGACAGTATGCCGATGCCGGTCGCGATCTCGCGCACGCCGTAGGTCTGCACCAGACCTTCGCTACCCTGCATGCCGAGCGCGCGGGTGAGCGCGCGCGGCGCCACCACCTCGGTCACGCCGAGCGCGATGCTGAACCAGCCGAGCCCCTGGGCGAGCGCATACGGGTCGATGCTGCTGCCGCCGTTGCCTCGGTGATGCGAGCCGTGGTGCTGGTGACTGTGGTGCTGGTGATTGGTCATGGCTGATCTCCCTGATCTTCTCGGTTCCGATGCCGGGCTTCGGCGTGACGCGCAGGTTCAGTTCGGCTTCAGCACCACCTTGATGCAGCCGTCCTCCTTGTCGCGGAAGGTCTTGTACATGGCCGGCCCGTCCTCGAGCGTCTTCGTGTGGGTGATGACGAAGGACGGATCGATCTGGCCTTCCTGGATGCGGCGCAGCAGGTCGTCGGTCCAGCGGTTCACGTGGGTCTGACCGGTGCGGATGGTGAGGCCCTTGTTCATCACCATCCCGAACGGGATCTTGTCGAGCAGCCCACCGTAGACCCCGGGCACCGACAATGTGCCGGCCGGCCGGCACACGTACATCATCTCGCGCAGCACATGCGGCCGGTCGCTCTCCAGCATCACGGCCTGCTTGACCTTGTCGTAGATCGAATCGAGCGTGGCGGTCGCGTGCGCCTCCATGCCGACCGCGTCGATGCACTTCTCCGGGCCCTTGCCTTTGGTCAGCTCGTTGAGGCGCTCGACCACGCTCTCCTCTTCGAAGTTGATGGTGATGGCGCCGCCGGCCTTCGCCATCGACAGCCGTTCCGGCACGCAGTCGATCGAGACGACCTGCTTGGCGCCGAGCAGGACCGCGCTGCGGATCGCCATTTGCCCGACCGGGCCGGCGCCCCAGATCGCGACCGTGTCGGTCGGCTGGATGTCGCACTGCACGACCGCCTGCCAGCCGGTCGGGAAGATGTCGCCGAGAAACAGCACCTGCTCGTCGCTGAGGCCGTTCTTCGGGACCTTGATGTGGGTCTTGTCGGCGTATGGCACGCGGACGTATTGCGCCTGTCCGCCCTGATATCCGCCGGTGAGATGAGTGTAGCCAAACAGCCCCGCCGTGGTGTGGCCGAACACCTTCGAGGCCACGTCCTTGTTGCGGTTGCTGGTTTCGCAGACCGAGTAGTTGCCGCGCCGGCACTGCTCGCACTCGCCGCACCAGATGGTGAACGGCACCACGATGCGTTCGCCGACCTTGAGCGCGCTTTTCGCCTCCGGCCCGACTTCCATCACCTCGCCCATGAACTCGTGACCGAGCACGTCGCCGTTCATCATGCCCGGCATGTAGCCGTCATACAGGTGCAGGTCGGAGCCGCAGATGGCGCAGCATGTCACCTTGATGATGGCGTCGCGCGGATGCTCGATCTTCGGATCCGGAACCTCGTCGCAACGAACGTCCTTCGGGCTGTGCCAGACGAGCGCCTTCATGCTGTTCTCCCGTGCTCGGGGAGCGACCGCTCCCGCGCGTTGGTGCCGGGTTTTCCGGCGCTTGCGTGATGCAGACGACAGAAGGTCGATCGGTGCCCGCCGCGCCGCCGACCGGCGGAGCCGGCTTGCGGCATCAAGCTTGATCTCGTTTCTGAATTCACCTGTGAGGTCCGCTGGGGGTGAACGCGACCCACACAACCGGGTTCCTCATCGCGTATGAGTTTTGGCGGAGAACCCGTTGCCGCGCGTGCTATGATGCGACCGGCAAAGCACGCGCCGAGGAACGCTCATGCGAGGACAATCCGACGCTCATCAAGTCCCGCAGCGCTGCGCCGCAGCGGCACGCGCGCTGGCGCATCTGCTCGCGCTGCTGCTGCCGCTGTTGGTCGTGGTACAGCCGGCCAGCTCGCAGACTTCCGCCGACGATCTCGTCAACGCCGTTGTCGGCGTGAAGACATTCATCAATCCGGACGCGCGCACCACCGCCAATCTGGGACGCGAGCGCGAAGGCTCCGGCATCGTCATCGACAACGACGGACTGGTGCTCACCATCGGCTACCTGATGGTGGAGGCGCATGCGGCGCAGGTCGTCACGGCCGCCGGCCGCACACTGCCGGCCAACGTCGTCGGCTACGACCACGAGACTGGCTTCGGCCTGTTGCGCACGCTGGAGCCGCTGCGGGTCAAGCCGATGCCGCTCGGCAAGTCCGCGAGCGTGCAGAACGGCGACCCGGTGCTGATCGCCAGCGGCGGCGAAAACCGCGCGCTCGCGCCGGCGCGCGTGGTGGCGACGCGCGAATTCGCCGGATCATGGGAGTATCTGGTCGACCGCGCGATCTTCACGGCGCCGCCGCATCCGGCCTGGAGCGGCGCCGCGCTGATCGGGCGCGACGGCAAGCTCGTGGGCGTCGGCTCGCTGATCATGGGCGACGCCCGCGGCGACGGCGACGCGGTTGCCGGCAACATGTTCGTACCGATCGACCTGTTGCCGCCGATCATGGCGGATCTGATCGCGGATGGGCGGGTGGCGGGGCCGGGGCGGCCTTGGATCGGGCTCGCCGCTACCGACGTGCAGGGCCGGCTGGTGGTCGAGCGCGTGACGCCGGGCGGGCCGGCCGAGAAAGCCGGTGTCACCAAGGGCGACATCGTGCTGAGCGTGAACGGCGAGCGGCCGAAGAGCCTCCCCGATTTCTACCGCAAGCTCTGGGCCGGCGGGCGCGCCGGCATCACGGTCCCGCTCGATATCGAGGCGCGCGGCGAGCGCCGCAGGGTCGAGGTGAAGTCGATCAACCGGCTCGATCACCTGAAGCTGAATTCGACGTTATGATCTGGGCCGGACTGCGTCGCCCGTCATTGCGAGCGACGCGAAGCAATCCGGACTGCCGGGCCGCTCCTGGATTGCTTCGTCGCTGACGCTGCTCGCAATGAGACCGTCAGCTGCGCGCCGGCGTCGCGGCGGCGTCAGGCGCCACCACCCATTCGCGCCAGACCGTGAGCACCGCCGCCATGATCACCGGGCCGACGAACAGGCCGAGCAGCCCGAACGCCTGCATGCCGCCGAAAATCCCGATCAGCGCCAGCAGGAACGGCATCCGGGCGGTGCCGCCGACCAGCGCCGGCCACACGAAATGATCGCCGATCAGCATCACGGCGGCGCCGAAGCCGAACACGCCGGCCGCCGCCATCGGCGGCCCGCCCTGCAGCAGCAGCAGCAGCGATGCCGCCGTGAACGCGAACCACGCGCCGAACGGCAGCATCGCGAACGCGATGGTCAGCAGCATGAAGACGAGCGGGCTCGGCACGCCGGCGACGAAATAGGCGGTGCCGATGATCAGGCCTTCGACGACCGCCACCACCACGGTGCCGGTGACGGTACCGCGGATCGCGTCCACCATCTTTTCGGACAGCCGTTCGCCGGGAAATCCGAGCAGCCGATCGGCAGTATTGAGCACGTGAGCGGCGATCCACGGCCCGTCGCGCAGCAGGCAGAACAGCGTCAGCAGCGTGACGAAGAACATGAACAGGCGGTGCAGCAGCTGGCCGCCGATCGCCTTGGTCCATTCGGCCACCGAGTCCTTGTTGATGCCGCTGAACCAAGAGCCCGCCCCTTGCGGGTCGGCGAGGTTCGTCCGCCACCATTCCGAAGCGAACTCGCCGGCGAGCGGAATCTGCGCCAGCCAGACCGGCACGCCGATGCCGCTCTCGCGCAGTTGCGTGACGCCCTGCAACAGCTTGTCGCTTTCCTGCCCGAGCTTATGGGCGGCCAGCAGGATCGGCCCGAACAGCAGGATGCCGGTAGCCAGGGTCGTGATGAGCGGTGCCAACACGGGCGAGCGTGTTGCGCCGCGCGGGCCCGCCAATCGCACGTAGATTGGCCACAGCGTGATCGCCAGCACGCCGCCCCAGGCGACCGGCGTCAGGAAATCCTGCGCCACCCACAGTGCGAGCAGCACCAGCAGCACCGCAAACACCGTGCGCGCCACCACGCGGGCGCGCCCGTCGAGCGGCAGCGGCGCACGCGCGCCGTCCTTCGGCGCCGGGCGCCCGGGCTCGGCCTTGACAGCAGCTTTGGTCGTCACCCCGGCTCCTCGGCTCGCCGTCATGGTGCCCGATAGGCGGAGCCGTCCTCGGCGCGGGCCGGCCGTTCGACGTAGCGCCCCTGCTTGGGAACCGCAATCCGGTCGAAGTCGCGTGCCAGCCGATGCAGGGCATCGCGCAGCCCTTGACCGTGCATGGGCCGGCCGTGCCCGGTGACGACCAGGTCGGGTTCCAGTGCGGCGAGCTTCCTCACCGACTCGCGCGCGTTTTCCCAGTCAGGCGTGTAGTACATCGGCGGCCCGTGCAGCTCCGGCTCCTGCGTCGCGGCCGCATACACGGATTCCTGTCGCGTGGTGACGAACGCATCGCCGACGATCTGGGCACGGTCGGCGTCGCGCCAGAACGAGATGTGGCCCGCCGTGTGGCCGGGCGTGTGCAGCCATTTCCAGCCCGGCATCGGCGGCACGCTGCCATCCACAGGCAGCGCGCGGAGATGGTTGGCGACGTTCACCGGCGCACGCGGATAAAGCGGCGACAGCAGCGACATCAGTCCGCCGCCGACGCTCGGATCCGGCGGCGGATAAGAGGCGCTGCCGTTGAGATACGGATGCTCGAGCGTATGGGCGTAGACCGGCGCGTCCCACTCGGCCGCGAAGTCTTCCAGCACGCCGACGTGGTCGAAATGGCCATGCGTCATGACGATCGCGGCCGGCCTCGCGTTGTCGCCGAACCGCTGCGCCGCGGCGTTCTTGATCAGCGACTTGGTGCCCATCAGCCCGGCATCCACCAGCACCCAACC